>NZ_BAABMM010000019.1:0-139449 GCF_045865205.1 Candidatus Rickettsia kedanie
AAAACTTCTTTAAAAATTTACGAATAGCTTGGGTAAGTTTTTGCTTAAAAGATAAATATAGGAAAACAAAAAAATCTACTTTATCTTCTCTTAAACTTATAAACATCCCTTAACTTGACGCGTATGCCTGCTATAACTATCTCATTATCACCAGTCATAATCGCATTTGCTGCAAGTGCTACGCTTTTAAGACCTGAGCCACATACTTTATTAATCGTATAACCCGGCACTTCTTTCGGTATCCCCGCATGCATCAGAGTTTGCCTCGCCGGATTCTGCCCGCTACCGCCTGTTATTACTTGTCCAAGTATTACCTCACCTACTAAAGCTGAATCGATTTTGCTGTTTTGTATCATATCTTTTATTAAATGAGCAGCTAGCATTGGTGCTGAAGTCGTGCTAAGACTACCCATAAACGAGCCGCACGCCGTCCTTTTCGCATAAGTTATATAAACCGGTTTTGTCATAATGTGTATACTCCCAGTGAATGAATAATAGGTATACGAAGATCAACTTCAAAAAGAGCTAGGTATTCAAAGTCCTCGGAGCGGAGCGTATAGTAATACGTGAGCACCGCAGCTCTTATAGAATGACAACACCAATTTTTTGAAGTTCTATCTAAGTATACTCCTTAAATAATTTATCTAATTTACTATTTATCAAATAGCTAATATGTCCGCTTTTTACTTCTATAAGTTTAGAATTTTTTAATAATTTTTGCAAAGATAAAATGGAAGATTTAGGCACTATTTGCTCATCTTCCGCTGCTACTATATATACAGGGCAATCGATTAAACTCGGATCAATAATCAAATTAGACCTCTTCGGAAACTCTACTTCTAGAGGTAATTTGTACGTCGATCCGGTACTCGCATCTTCACGTTTATATACGCTGCGGTGCTGCATTCCGTGTCTCCTCCAAATTCCTCTCTATAAGCGAATTTCTGAAGAGGTCTATTATCGATTTGCCATTTAAGATTTATAAACATATTTTTATCCAATATATTTTGTATGATTTGATTATCAACCCCTTTAGATATATTATTCCCTGACATAAGGCAATGTTCTATTCTAAATGCTAATTCTTGCTCCTGATCGGAAGTTATAGAGAAGGATTTTTTAATTTAGTATTGAAATAGTTAGGAAATAACAGAAAAAATAAAATTTGAATATGAATTTTAGGAATTATCGGTAAATTTTTTATGCCACTATCTAGTGTTAAATATCTATGCAACATTCTTATAGAAAAAAAATGAGCAAAATCCCACGGGCAGGTAAGTAAAGTCAGAGTTTTTATAAATTTAGGCATAAGTACATTTGTGGCTATCGCAAGGTTACCGTCGATACAATGACCTATGAAATTAATGTCTTTAATTTGCAAACTATCTATTACTTCAATTATTTTATGCACATAGTCGTCTAGTAAATATTTAGGTTCCTCAATCTCTAGCTAATCTACTAAATAAACTTCACCGTAGTTTCTCAAATGTTCAATAAAGTTTTTGCCACGAGCTAGAAAAAATATTTCCGGTGCGTTGAAGATAGAGGGGATGATTAGGAAAGTATGCTTGTCATCCCTGTATCTGTTTATGTCATTCCCGCGAAAGCGGGAATCTAGAGCTAATCATAAGATTGGTTCCCGCTTTTGCGGGAATGACAAGGAGGGCATTGAGGATGATGCCGAGTAATGCAACACCCTATAATGCTCTGTTTGCATTACTATTTTAGCGTATTCTAAATATTTATACCTAGCTTATGTGCCTTTGTATAATTATTATAAAGGTCAAAATATTCCTGTAGTTTATTACTATCTAGCATTGCGAGTATTTTATGACTAAATTATTGACAAAAGACTAAATATATTATATAAGTTCAGCACCTTCAAAGTACAATAAACAGTATACCATCTCTCAGATGCTATCTGTAAATATATTTTCATAAAATCTGAGGTTCTGTGTACTGTATAATTAATGATTATACAGTACACAGAACCTCAAGTACTTAAGTTTTTTTTTTGTCCTTAGGGATTTATAATGCTAAGTACCTCATCACGATCGTTTAAAAGCAAATTCAGAGCGGCATTTTGGCCTGTGCATGATTACGAACTCGGAAAGTTTATTCCGATGAGTGCCTTAATGTTTTGTATTTTATTTAATCAAAATGTTTTACGAATCTTAAAAGATAGTATTTTAATTTCCGAGATTAGTGCAGAAATAGCAGGTTTTGCTAAAGTTTATTGTGTTACGCCTGCTGCTGCTTTATTCGTGATTATTTATGCTAAAATGATTAATCATCTTACTTTTGAAAAGATCTTTTATTATTTAAGTGCATTTTTCATCAGCTTTTTTGTTTTATTTGCCTTTGTTATTTATCCTAATATTCATATTTTTCATGTACATCCCGATAATCTAGCTGACTGGATGGAACGCTATCCTCATTTTAAGTGGTATATCTCATTAGTAGGTAATTGGGGTTATATAGTATATTATAGTCTTGCCGAGCTTTGGCCTAATATTTTTTACGTATTATTATTTTGGCAGTTTGCTAATGAACTTACTACCACCGAAGAAGCAAAAAGATTTTATACTCTCTTTTCGCTATTCGGCAACTCTTCTTTAATATTAGTCGGCTTTTTAATGATGAATCTATCATCGGAAGATACTATTATTAAGAAGTTTATGAGTATTTCGGATAGTAAAATCACTTTAGTTCAAGTATCCACGACAATTGTTGCTATCGTTGCTATTGTTTATTGTTTGTTAGTGAGATTTATTAGCAATAACGTTTTTACTAACCCATTATTCTATGCCAAAGCAAAAAGCGGTAGATCAACTTCAGAACGGATGGGACTGATTAAAAGCTTTAAATATATTGCGAAATCAAAATATTTATGGCTACTTTTAATTTGTTCGGCAGCTTTCGGATTTGCTATTAACTTAGTCGAAGCCGTATGGAAAGCAAAAATTAAGGAATTATATCCGACTGTAAATACCTATGCTGAATTTAACAGTCTGTATATACTTTGGACAGGCGTTGCAATAATGGTTATGACCATCATCGGTAATAACGTTATGCGTATGCATAACTGGTTTGCAGCAGCAGTTATTTCACCAGTTATAATAATGGTGACCGGCATTTTGTTCTTTGTACTTATAGTATTTGATCAACAAATTTTATCATTATTTGATGGAGCAATTTTAATGTCACCTCTTGCTCTTGCCGTTTCGATCGGCGGTATTCAAAATATTTTAGCTAAAGGTACTAAATATTCTATATGGGATACTTCAAGAGAAATGTTATATATCCCTCTTGATGAGGAGCTTAAAACCAAAGGCAAAGCAGCGGTTGACGTAATAAGTGCAAAAGTCGGCAAATCCTCTAGCGGTCTTGTACAATCTATTATCTTTACCTTAGTTCCGACTGCTACTTTTACCTCAATCTCACCGATGCTAATGGTGGTATTTACTTTCGTATGCCTTGCTTGGATTTATGCAGTAAGGAAAATATATTTTGAATATCAAAAAATAGCATAATGATACTGATGTTGCCTACGTGATTCGATTTTCTTGTCATTGTGAGCGACTGTAGGCGTTGTTGCGTGGATCGGTTTTTCTTCTGTCATCCCGCGACTTGATCGCGCGGGATCCAGGAAAAATAGACAAATAATATACGCTACAAGCTGTTTTTCTGGATACCGTGGTCAAGCCACGGTATGACACCGAGCGTATTTTTTCGATCCATGCAATAAGGCTGCGACTGTAAGGAGCGTGGCAACCTCAAGAATCTTATATTACTTGCTTTATGAGATTGCCACGTCTCGATGCTATGCATGTCCTCGCAATGACGTCTCAATATCTACAATAAAGCCCTTGTTAACTAGAAACCCTACAGCATAAAACTATCGATTTTACTATGAATCAATCGCTCCTAAAGCTTTAGTCTTTATATTATCTAAGAAAATCTCAAAATCCTTTCAGATATTTTCAACATCTTTTAAGATAGGAGAAAATGCGTCTTTACTTTGAGAAGAAGGCGGTTTAAATGAAGTGAGGGTAACTTTTTCACTCTTTATAAAATTATGAAGCTGATCCTTAAGTTTAATAGTAACAACTTCACCTGCTAGAGGGTTCGTATGTGCAATCTCATTAATTGGGTTTGGATGCGTAATTTTTGGTTTTTTGGGAGTATTATCTTCCTTGTTCTTGCTACGGAATGAAAAAATTCTAGATAATGGCATTTGATTTACATTCTATTTAAAAAATGCCATGATAGGGAAATAATTTATATTTAACAAGCAGGATAGTTAATTTTCATAAACTTTTCTATCATTCTAGTAACGGAACGTTCTAGCTCAATATCGAATTTTGAATAATCAGAAAAGCTAAACCATTTAAGTTCATTCGATTCGTTATTTTTTATAAAATTAGCGTTATTTACTGTTTTGAGTAAAAATCGTACATCATAGTGATAATGAGCAGGCTCCTTATGAGTTTGCGGAATATAATGGGCGTCTATATCAAAAATTTCTTTATTTATTATTTTAATCTAATTAATTCCGGATTCTTTTATAGCTTCTTTAACCGCTACATTTAATATATTACTATCTCCATCACAATGATCGCCTAGTTGAAGCCATTTATCAAGCTTTTTATGGTGCATCAATAAAAATTTAGTTTTATCATTATTAAGTAAAAAAGCCGCAGCAGTGAAATGTCATATTTGTAAATCTCGGCTAAAATGGTTTTCATACTCATTTAAAAATTCAAGCATTTTTGTTTGTGTAACAATTTCTTCAGGATATATACTACTGTAATTTTGTAGTTTAATATTTAATTCATTCATAACGATAATTTCTTATGTATAGAGCTTCGGTATTTAACTAAATTTTTCTGCTAAGTCAAATGAAAATAACAGCATAAAATTATATTTTACCATGTTTCGTGGTAATATTAACAATTAGTTAATATTTAGTTATACACTATGGCTCTAGAATTTAATATTAATTAATAGGTTTATATTTATGCTTAAGGAAATAATCAATGATATAGTAAACGATAATATAAACCCTTGGTACGATAAGCTTGCAGTAGTAGGAGCATGTGCTGTTGGAATTTATTTAGTAGTAATTGATCCACCTTTAAAAATTGCTATGGCATGTGCTGCCGGCATAATGGGAACATTAGCTGCAATTAAAGTAGGAGAAGCATGTTATAATTATTATATGGAAACAAATACCCAAGAAGAAGGATGAATTGGAGCAGTAGAATATAATACTGCAATATAATAACAAAATATTTTTAATGAATTTAGAGTATAAACCTCTCTAAATTCATATTTATTTAAAATCAAATCTTATCGCTATACAAACCGTTTTTTAGTCTAATTTTGACTTGTTTTAAAGAACGAGGAGTTGCATCCGTAACTTCAATTTCAATATTTTCTGAAATATCTATTCTAGTACCGATAACCGGCACACTACTGACTCTAGTCAATACAAGTCCTCCTATTGTATCAAACTCATCATCATTTTTGAGCTTTTCTCCTATTATTTCTTCAAGCACCTCTACTTCAACACGTGCATTTGAAATAATTGTTGAATTATTAATAACCTTGAAATTATCGCTATCTAATTGCTGATCATGCTCATCATCAATTCGTCCTACTATTTCTTCTATAAGATCTTCAATAGTGACTAAACCGTCAGTACCGCCATACTCATCAACAACTATTGCAATATGTGTTCTCTCACGACGCATTTTTGCTAACAAATCTAATAATTTCATAGAAGGAGCTGCAATTATATGCTTACGTATAAGTTTTTTTAAACGACCATTTTGCTTTGTAGCCAATGCTTTAAACAAATCCTTGATATGAATGAACCCTACTACATTGTCCAAAGTACCGTCATATATAAGAGTTCGTGTATGTGGGACTTCTAACCTAATAGACTCACTTAATTCTTCTAGATTCGTAGTTAATTTAATTGCCGCAATATCAGAACGCGGTACCATTATATCTTCAATAGTTTTATCTTCTAGCTCCAATAAATTAGCTAAAATATTACGCTCGTCTAAAGTCATTTTTTGGCTATTAATTTTAAGGCGCTTGATGACACCAAAAAAATTATCAGGTGTTTTTGTTTTTATAAAAAATTTTTTTATCGGAGAGAATAATTTTCGTACAGTAAAAATTAACTTATTATTTTGATTTTTTTTCCTAGAATCTTCTTTTTGTGAAGATTTTAACATAAAGTTTTTTATTTAGTTAATAAGGGGAAGAAATACCGAAATATGATAATATTTCAATTTCTAGATTTTCCATAATATGTGCTTCTGTGTCATTTTGATGATCAAATCCAATTAAATGTAAAATACTATGTATTAAAAGATGAATAAAATGATTCTCAAAAGTTTTTTGCTGCTCGCACGATTCATTATATATTACCTCATAACAAAATGCTACATCACCTAAATGCATATAATCAGAGTCGCCTAAAAATTCAAGTTTAGAATATAAATCCTGCCAATTTAATTCATTACTTGGAAAAGAAAGAACGTTAGTAGCCTTTTCTATATTACGAAATTGTTTGTTTAAGGTCAATATTTCTGCAGTATTTGTTAGTAAAATTGATAATTCAAATTGTTTTATTTTACTAAAATTATCAAACCGCAATAAAATATTTTGAGTTATTTTTTGGATTAAACGCTTATTTATCTGCTTATGCTCACGCCATTTGTCGTAATTTTTTATGATTTCTACGTTTATCATTGTACCAAGTATTGAATGAATTATCGTTATAGACTTAGATGTCATTTAATGGCATATTCCAAAAGCTGCATATCTTCATTAGAGATAACGTTAATTTTAGATTTTAACCTTAATTTGCTTACTGTCATTATTTGATCAGCCATGGCTTTACCTTTTTTACCACCTATCATTATATAAGCTTCACAAGGATAGCATTTATCAATATTACTAGTTAAAGGTATTTATTTGCACACGATTTAATGAAGCATGTGAGTAATCGTTGCTAACGATTATTGCCGGTCTTACTTTAGTTACTTCACCGCCTAACTAGGGATTAAAATCTACCAACCATACTTCACCTCTTGTCATACAAATCACTTTCTATTAATCCTTCTACCCACTCATTGGCTTGTTCTTCAGCTTTTGTATCTTTAGCCATAGCTTCGTCAGCAACTCCCAGCTCCTCATTAATTACATAAGGTTTTACAAGTTGTTCAATAAATTTACTAATTTTACATTCACCTATTACAGAATAAAGCCTATAATAAACTGCTTCATCTATAGTAATTGTTAATTTCTTCTGCATAAAACCATCCTCATACACGTATATCATACGTGTAGTATCATATATAAAAATTAATCAATATTAGGATTATTTACTTTAGAGGTATTGCCAGAAAGAGTTAATATTGTCATGAGTTAAGTAACTAAAAGGAAGTAGCAAGCTCAGGACTCTTGTACTACTTGCTTTATGAGATTGCCACGTCGATGCTACTGCGCTTCTTCTCGCAATGACGGTTCTAGTATCCATACAACAACACCCGTTAAGCAACTGTATGACGCTGTTGGTAATTCTCTTTTAATTTTTGAAAATCCTCATCGGCATAGTATGAAGAACGGGTTAGTGGGGTTGCCGAAACCATCAAGAATCCTTTTGTTTTTGCTATTCGCTCTAAATATTTAAACTCTTCAGGAGTAACATATTTTGCGACCTCGGCATGATTTTTAGTAGGTTGCAGATACTGCCCGATAGTGAGGAAATCAACCTTTGCTTCCCTTAAATCATCCATAACCTGTACTACTTCATTTATTTCTTCGCCAAGCCCTACCATCATACCGGATTTTGTAAAAATTTCAGGCGATAATTTTTTGATATTGTGAAGTAAGCTTAAAGAATTATAATATCTAGCCCCAGGTCTAATCGTTTTATATAAAGACGGTACTGTTTCGACATTATGATTAAAGACGTCAGGCTTTGAATTGGCTATTATTTCAGCTGCTCCTTCTTTTCTTAAAAAATCGGGCGTTAGAATCTCGATAGTAGTATTTGGCGATGATTTTCTAATTTCATTAATACACTCCGCAAAATGTGAAGCTCCACCGTCCTCAAGGTCATCACGATCGACGGAAGTAATTACCACATGCTTAAGATTTAACTTTTGTACCGCCTCTGCTAACCTTTGCGGTTCGTGCGGATCAAGTAAATCCGGTCTACCCGTTTTGACATTACAAAACCTACAGGCTCTAGTACAAACCGAACCTAAAACCATCACGGTTGCATGTTTTTTCGACCAACACTCACCGATATTAGGACAAGCAGCTTCTTCGCACACAGTATTTAAACTCAGATTCTTTATTAAATCTTTTGTATTATAATACTCTGCAGAATTAGGAGCTTTAACCTTTATCCAATCCGGTCTTTTGTTTAAATTAGTCATAAAACGGAAATAATTTAATTAGTTTTGTTACTTTATTTAGCACTTTCTGTTCAGCTTTACTATTATCTTCATTATTCTTTAGACCATCTAAAATATCTGCTACCATATGACCGACTAATACAAAATCCTTGTCTTTAAAGCCTCTAGTAGTACACGCTGGAGTACCAAGGCGAATACCTGAAGTGATCAAAGGCGAAGTTTCATCAAACGGGATAGCATTCTTATTACATGTAATTCCTGCTCTATCTAAAGAATTAGCAGCAAGCTTTCCGGTAATGCCGTTTTTACGCAAATCCACTAAAACAATATGATTATCTGTCCCGCCTGTTAATATATCATATCCTCTTTCTTGCAAGCTACTTGCGAAAGCTTTAGCGTTACTTATTACCTGCTTAATATAGCTTTTATATTCAGGCTGCAAGCTTTCTAAAAAAGCTACTGCTTTTGCGGCGATTATATGCATTAAAGGACCACCTTGTAATCCTGGAAATAATGCAGAATTTATTTTTTTGCCTATCTCTTCATCGTTAGATAAGATTAAACCGCCCCTTGGTCCCCTAAGCGTTTTGTGAGTAGTAGAGGTAACAACATGAGCATAAGAAGTAGGGCTTTGATGCTCACCTGTGGCAACAAGCCCTGCAATATGAGCAATATCTGCCATGAAATATGCTCCGACTTTATCCGCAATTTCTCTAAATCTTGCAAAATCAATATTACGAGGATAAGCAGAAAAGCCAGCTATAAGTAGTTTTGGCTTATGTAAAACTGCTAACCTCTCAATCTCATCATAATCGATTAAATAAGTTTCTTTATTTACGCTATAAGAAACGGCGTTAAACCATTTACCGGACATATTAGGGGCTGCACCGTGTGTTAGATGCCCGCCGCTATCTAAGGACATACCAAGAATTGTATCGCCCGGCTGTAATAAAGCAAGATATACAGCCTGATTTGCTTGTGAGCCTGAATGAGGTTGCACATTTGCATATTTGCAGTTAAATAATTTTTTTACTCTCTCTATCGCTAAATTTTCAGCTTTATCTACTTCCTCACAACCGTTATAAAAACGTTTACTGGAATACCCTTCTGCATATTTATTAGTCAGAATCGACCCTTGCGCTTCAAGCACTGCGGGACTTACGAGATTCTCTGATGCAATAAGCTCGATTACGCTACTTTGACGTAACTTTTCATGCTTTATTATTTCATTAATTTCTTTATCCGTTTCATGTAAATTATTATTAAAAATATTCATTAATTATCCTATATTTATATTGCTTCTACATTTTCATACAACTCGTTCAATCTACTATTTCTGAACCTGAACTTAGTTCCATGATTATGCCCTGTTCTAGCATCAAAATCTACAACAATATCCCCAGAATATAAGAAAAATTCTTTCTCTGCTTCTTTTTTTACCTCTACACCTATAAAAAAACAATTATGAATTTTAGTTCCTGTTTTATGATACAAGTCTTGAAATCCACAAGATAGTTGAGGATTAAGCTCTTTTAAACCAATATTTTTTTTCAACAGATAATAACCACTCTTTATGATGATTAGCTACAAGCTCAGCATCAAACGAGATTAAAACTTTCTGCTCTAATCTATCTACAATTATTTTGAATCCTCTATCACTCTAAGGTAGAAATTGTCTGACTAAAGCTCTTTTCGTGAATAGGATATTTTTTTCCTGCCTCTTGATGAGACCAACCATATTTGGGTAATAGCATACAAGGAACAAATTTTAAAGCTGTAGGGGAGGGCTCCATATGAAAAAGGGTCGTAAGTGATACGGTATTAAGACGTTGACATTTTAGTTCCCATTCAGCAGCATTTGGAATTGGTAAATTATGTTCTCCGATACCTAATAAATCTTCAATAGTGTTTCCAACCCCACCATGATTTCCATGTCTACTATTTTCTATCCATCCCATAGATTTAATTTCAAGTAATTTAGCAATTAAAGATTCTTTTGTATAAATAGGAATATTTATTTTATTAACATTGTTAATTTGTCCAGTTGATCATTAATTCTTGCTTGTGCTTTATTTACATACTCTTGAGAAATTTCTATACCTATATAATCTCAATTTAATTTTTGAGCAGCTATTGCTGTTGTTCCAGAACCCATAAATGGATCTAAGACTATTGTTGCTTAGTAGAAGATATAATTCTTTCAATTAGTGCATTTGGAAACGGTGCAGGATGATCATTATTCATTTCTTGAGTAAATTCCCATACATCACCATATGCATTTGCTTTAGGAGACAATTTAAAATTTTCCTTACATAGGTAGCAAATAACCAGGATTAAAGTTTATCCCTCCTGTGCATTGCCATATAATAATTTGCCTTACAGGAAAACCTGATATTATATCTTGATGATCTTGTAGAATTCCTTTTTGTACTCTCCATTTATGGTTATAGAAAATAGCTCCATCATTTGATATTATCCTCAGCATTTCAGCTAAGCATTCTCTTTGCCAACTGACATATTCATCATGCGGCATACAATCGGAGTGGTTTTATAACCATTAAGTAAAGCTGTATTTGACCATTTACCACCACGTCCATCTTTCATGCCATTACCCGTAGAATTCTTTAAATTATATGGTGGAGAAGTTACAATCAAATCAATAGAATTATTGGGGATTTTATCCATTACTTCTAAACAATCACCACAAATAATCTTAGTTTATAAAGTCTTAAGGCAATCACATAGTTTAATTTTTATACACAGAATCTATAAAATTAATCGCAATCTCAAGCCCCCGTCCATCTATTGAGTGAGCAAGAGAAGTTAATTTATGCCCGCTATGCTCTATATGGAGCTTAGATAAATAGTTTGAAGCATTATACATCTCACTAACACCAACCACCTCATCTAATTCCCCATGAATCAAGCATATAGGGGTACGCTTATTATTAACTTCCATAAGTGGAATTAATGCACCCGCAAAACCTATAGTACAAAAAAACGGCTCTTTTTGAACTAGTGTTAAATATAACCCTACCATCGTACCTTGCGAAAAGCCGATAATGATAGTATCCTTGTTGGTTAGATTTAACTCTTCCTGCTTTTGCTTTATTATATCTTCAAGCTTAGAAATATTATTTGCAATTAGCTTTGCCATAATATGTGGGCTGCGGTCTTGCAAACTAAACCATTGTCTACCATAAGGCATCATATCATAAGCCTCGATACCATGTGGGGAAATAAAATGACAATTGGGTAAATCATTTTTGATATAAGGGACTAATCCTATTAAATCATGTCCGTCCGAGCCGACACCGTGCAGTAACACTACTAGTTTCTTTGCCGGCTGCTCTTTACTTTCTACTTCGGGATATTCTAAATATTTGTTCATGTTTTTTAAAAAATTGTTATGTTTTATATGTCATGCCCGCGAAAGCGGGAATCCAGTCATTAAAAAATTTAAACGCTCTAAACAGTATGACATCCTTACTCTCTTAACATCTTCTCAAGCTCGCCATTATTGTATAGCTCCGTTGTAATGTCACAGCCGCCGACTAATTCCCCTTTAATGTATAATTGTGGGAATGTTGGCCAATCGCTAAATTTTTTTAAATCTTCGCGAAATTCCGGATTAACAAATACATTAATATCACGAAACTCTACACCTAATTTATTCAAAATAGCTACTACTTTAGCAGAAAAGCCACACATTGGAGCTTCCTGAGTACCTTTCATGAACAGCACTACTTTATTATTTTTTAGTGCATTTTCTATAAATTCAAAATTTTTATTTTCTAGCATTTTAAGACTCAATAATTTATCTTCTAAAATACACTTTCTATAGCAATATATGCAAGCACAAATAGTTAATAAAATTCTTGAGATTTTTAGTAAGAATAATCCAAATCCGAAAACTGAATTAATATATAAGAATGATTTTACCTTATTAGTAGCAGTAATATTATCTGCTCAAGCCACCGATATATCAGTAAATTTAGCGACTAAATCTTTATTTGAAGCTTACGATACACCGGAAAAAATTCTAGAACTCGGTGAAGAAGGACTTAAAAAATATATCAAATCTATCGGACTATTTAACAGCAAAGCAAAAAATATTATCGCATTATGTAAAATATTGATAAGCAATTATCAAGCTTCAGTACCAAATGACTTTCAGGAATTAGTGAAACTACCGGGCGTTGGCAGAAAAACTGCCAATGTTGTACAAAACTGCTTATTCGGTATGCCGACAATGGCAGTTGATACGCATGTTTTTAGAGTAGCCAAAAGGATTGGACTTGCTAAAGGTAATAGTCCTGAAATAGTAGAAAAAGAGCTACTGCAAATTATCGATGGAAAATGGCTAACTCACGCCCATCACTGGCTAATTCTGCATGGTAGATATCTTTGCAAAGCTAGAAAACTAGATTGTGACATCTGCCCTATTAAAGAGTATTGTGAGTATTATATTAATAAACTCACAGTAAATGAAATAGATATACGAAGATCAACTTCAAAAAGAGCAAGGAGTCTATAAGTCGAGGAACGGAGCCTATACTTAATAAGTGAGTACCGCAGATCTTATAAGACGACTTAGCCAATTTTTGAAGCTCTATCTGAGTATACATTTTAAGTTGATAATTTTTTGTTTACTTCATAATATCTAGTCTCAATTTGATAAAGGTAAATTTATGCGTTCAGCATTTATAACTTCTATATTAGTAGCTGTAGCTTTCTTAACAAGTGCGTGTAATACAATGCAAGGAGTTGGTCAAGATATGCAAGCGGCAGGTAAAAAACTTGAAGATTCAGCAGAAAGAAATAAGCCTAAAAAAGGTTGCAGATGTTCTCACAGCTCAGCTAACTAATGTGTAATAGGTCGTCTGATATATCACAGGCGATCTTTTATTTTTCCTACCTTATCGATTTCTGCTTTTAGCTTTTCTATTTCCTCTCTAGTTAGCCCTGTAGAATCTGCTATTATATTTATATCTATATTTTAAAATAATAAGTTCTTTGCTATTTCTATATTTCTTTCAGCCCTTCCTTTCTCTTCCATCTTTTTAAAAGCCCCGGCTTTAATTCTAAGCCATTCTCTACGATTCTCATATTCTTCTCTTTCTGCATCACTTAAATTTATTACTTCAAGTATTGTTAATGCTTTTTTAGCTCCTTATTATCTAGCTCTTTTGGTAAATTATCTTTATTTAATAAATCATTACGTGTTAAAAATGCTAGCCATATATCTAAAGCGTTTTTAACTTTCTTAACGACATCCGATGACTCTTCTTTAGGGTTCTTAGCAAATTTATTAAGCTCTATAGTATGTAGTGCTATATCTTTGAAATATATTAAACCACTATTTTTTTGCTTAACTGAAAAGCATTATGATAATTATCAGTATTCGTAATACTTATAAAATTAAGTATATGTATACCTATTGCTTTGTTTAATTCTGAGTAGCTGGCTCCTTCTCTTAGCTGCTGCATATACATCTTTGCCCAATAATATAAAGCTCGTTTATCGTAATCCGCTTCATCTGTCACTTGTATTGCAATATTAAATATTTTACTATTTTCACTCTTGGCTTTAATATTAAGGATAGACAGCTTATCTGTCCAAAAATTCTTCGGGTTATATGGATTAAGCAGCATTACTTTTGCAACCTGATCTTCTTTGCTTACTATCGAATTAATAAGCAAGATCAACAAATCCTTATTCTCTTCTACTCCAAAGATTTTTTTAAAGGCCAAATCGACTCTCGGCTTAAATTTATACATATTATACTACTAAATTTTATCTTTTCTCTTTAATTTACCATATTCTAAGGTAAATTCTACTATAAATTTATACTAGGCTTCTTTGGAAACTCGCTTATAGGGAGGAATTTGAAGGAAACACAGAACGCAGAACCGCAGCATATATAGACATACATGAGGATGCGAGTACCGGATCGACGTACAAATTACCTCTAGAAGTAGAGTTTCAGAAGAAGTCTATTAAGTTTTTTGCTTGTTCACCAATCTATATATTGCTTTCTTACTATAAACGTCTTTGAATTTGTCATAAGCAAGTTCGGTAGAGGTTTTGCTACTTAAGTTTTTACTTAAGCAAAGTTCTATAAATTTTTCTAAATTTATTTGTTGGTTTTGTTCTTGTAAATTTCCTGAAATCAACAATACTATCTCACCTTTTAAAATATTGTTTTGATAGAACTCTATTATTTCATCTATATCCCCTGTTTTTATTTCCTGATACAGTTTAGTTAACTCACGAGCTACACATATTGCTCGGTTTCCTAGTATTTCCTTAGCTACCGATAAGGTGTTTATCAAACGAGGAGCAGTTTCAAAAAAAATCAATGTAGCCTTAAGATTTACTAATTCAGAAAAAATCTTTTGCTTACTTTCTGTAGTTTTAGGTAAAAACCCGTGAAATAAAAATCGATCAGTAGGAAGAGCCGATAAAGTTAGAGCAGTAATCAGTGCAGATACCCCTGGTACTACGTCTATATGACAATTAAGATTACGCAACCCTTTAACTAACTTATAGCCAGGATCGGAAATTAAAGGAGTTCCTGCATCAGAAATTAAGCTTATTATATTGCCCGATTTTATTAAACTTATAATATTTTCTCTATCTTTCTCGTCACTATGATCATTATAAATTTGTAATTTAGTATAAATATCATGTTTTGCTAGCAATTTTTGCGATATTCTAGTATCCTCACATAAGATAATATCTGAGTTTTTTAGAGTCGATATAGCACGAAGCGTTATATCTTCAAAATTGCCTATCGGCGTTGAAACAATATATAATCCCGATTTTAAAATCATAGTTTTTTAATTTTAAGTAATATTATGGCTAGTATAAAACATAAACTACGAATCGTTCTATCATTTTTTTTCTTGATATATTTAACGTCCTGTCAAACTCCGAAAGAAGAACCTATAAGTTTTCCTAAAAAAGAACAAAAAAAAATTGAGATTGCAATTTTAATGCCAAATCAGGGTCCTGATAGTATTGTTGGGACACAATATAAAGATTTAATTAAAATGGGACTTAAAGACGGAATCAAAGCTTATATACATGTTACGTCTTACGACGGTTCAGACGAAAAAAACGTTTTAGCCGCTATGGATAAAATAGTAGCGCGTAAAACTAAGATTATTTTAGGGCCTCTATATTCTAACTTTACCTCTCTAATAGCCGAAAAAGCAAAAGCTAATGATATTATTATTATAACTATGTCAAATAACCCGGCTCTTGCAGAAGATAAATTATTTGTATTCGGTCATGCGCCTTTAAAACAACTGATACGTATTATCAATTATTACGCAAGTAACGACCATAAAGATTTTATGGCATTATTGCCTAAAGGGAAGCATTCGCAAACTATTAGTCAAGTAATGCAAAATATATTGATTCAGAAAAATGCATCATTATCACGCACCGAATTCTATGAGGATAATCCTGAATCTATAGCAAAAGCCGCAAGAAATATTTCAGACAATACCGATATTATAAATGAACGTAGTGACACAACAAAACCGGTTATTTATCTATCAGATGATCCAAAAAATTTAAACCTACTTGCCGATAGCATTCGTAAATATAATTTAGATAAAAAAGCTATTTTAATCGGTGATAATCGTATTGATATCGATTACCCTGAAAATATCGATATTAGCTTTACTGGTTCTTTAAATTTACTCAATAGCAACGTTCTGGATAGGGCAAAAGACTTAGGTATTAACCATATGGGCTTCATGCATCTTCTTTCTTATGATTTAGGACGTATGACTGCAAACTATATAGGCAATGAATTTGCATCTGAAAGGTTTTTAAATAGAATGAACAGTAGACAACCTTATATAGGTTTATCCGGTAATATTCATTTCATCAATGGAGTAGCACAGCGACGGTATGACATTATTAGGAAAGAGAATAGTGTATATTCTACTGTTTCAAGGGATTAGGGCACTGTTATTTGTCATCCCGTGGCTTGCCACGGGATCCAAAAACTAACTTAACATACTAACAATTTTAGTATTTTTAATTGGACCCCGTGGGACCACGTGGTCAAGCCACGGGGTGACACTAAAGATCAATTATTTATTTTTATCATTATCACTACCATCGTATTTCATGCCGTCTTTAAAAGCTTTAAGACCTTTAGCTAACTCGGACATAACTTGAGGTAATTTACCGGCACCGAATAATACAAAAATAATTAATAAAACTATTAATAAATGGCTAAAGCTCATTCCCATGATATTTTTGCTGTATAAGTTAAAATTTTATTATATAAGATATTATAGCTCTAATCTAGAATAAAATAATTAAAGCAATGTTTACTAAAAAACAATTTTCAGAATTTTTTGCTACTTTTTTTTATATCGGAAAAATAAAATACTGTCCAGGCACTTTTGGATCGATTGTCGCTTTCCCTCTCACTTACTTCTTAATATATTTTATTGTTAATAATAAAATAATTATTCTTTTCTCAAATCTTACTCTCGGTGAAGCTCAACTTGTCAGTATATTTATTATAAGCTTTAGCCTATGTTTGATACTCTTAATACTCGGCACTTATTTTACTAAAATATATTTAAATTATACAAATTCAGAAGACCCAAAAGAAGTGGTAATTGATGAAGTAGTAGGGCAAATGCTAACTATCGTTTTAGTATTTTTTTCTGCTTTATTTGCTAACGAATCGCATTTAATTAAATATTTTAGTCCACTAACAATAAATATTATATTACTTTTCATATTACCTTTTTGTTTATTCCGATTTTTTGATATAGTAAAGCCCTGGCCTATTAATTGGTTTGACAAAAATATTAAGGGCAGTATCGGCGTTATGCTTGATGATTTGCTAGCCGCAATATTTGCTGCGGTAACTCAATACGCAACTATATTCGTATTAATAGATAATGTGAGTAAGTGAAAAGGTAGTATACGAAGATCAACTTGAAAAAGAGTAAGGAATCTACAAGACGAGGAGCGACAGCAGTACTTAATACGTGAGCACCCTCGTCCTTGTAAGATGACGTAGCTAATTTTTCAAGTTCATCGAGTATAACATAATATTATCATTGACTAATTTCTAATATAATAATATGATACGACAAATATTTATTAATTTTTAAAGAGATAGTTTTCATGTTCGCAGTTATAAAAGCAGGTGGAAAACAATATAAAGTAGACAGAAATAGTATTATTAAAGTTGAAAAAATTGATGGAGAACTTGGCTCTAAAATTCAGTTTGATCAAATTTTAATGATTGGCGAATACTCAAAGCCTTCCTTTATTGGTACTCCAATAGTGAAAGGGGCTGTCGTTACGGCTGAAATTACTAACCAACTTAAAGATAATAAAATTATAGTCTTTAAGAAAAAGCGTAGAAAAAATTATCGTCGTAAAGCCGGTCATCGTCAAGAACTGACGGAATTAAAAATATTAGATATTACCAAACAATAATAATAACTTAAAAGGAATTATAAAATGGCAACCAAAAAAGCCGGTGGTGGTTCTAGGAACGGAAGAGACTCGGCAGGTCGCAGGCTGGGAGTTAAAAAAGCCGATGGACAATATGTAATACCCGGTAATATTATAGTCAGACAACGCGGCACAACAATTCATCCTGGAACGAATGTAGGGCTTGGTAAAGATCATACAATATTTGCTTTGATAGAAGGTAGAGTAGAATTTTTAACTAAGCGAAGTCATAAAATTGTTAATGTTAAAGAAATTACAAGTGCCTAAGAGGCCATCTGTAAATAAACTTTAATTACTAATTAAAGTTTATTTACAGATGGACTTTGAGAGTATTGTAGTTTGATTTACTAGTATCACATGGAACAAAAAATGCTTTTATGGCATTGTTGTGTAGGTACATAGGTGTCAACTTAAGGCTCGATGTCATTCACGCCTACGCAGGCATGACATCGAGTGAGAGTGTTTTGTTAATCCACTAATAATACTGATAAATAGGCTCCCTTTAGTTATGGCCTTAATAATTCAAAAGTTCGGTGGCACTTCCGTTTCAAATATTGATAGAATAAAACAAATCGTCCCTATCATAAAATCCGAAATAGCTAAAAATAACCAAGTAATTGTAGTAGTTTCGGCTATGGCAGGTGTTACTAATCAACTTGTCACATTATGTAATGAAGTATCAAGCCTTGACAATATTTCTCAATTTGCAGAATATGATGTAGCACTTTCGAGCGGTGAAATAGTCACAGCCTCATTACTAGCACTAGCTCTTCAAGAAGAAGACATAAAGGCACGATCATTTCTAGCTTGGCAATTACCGATTCTCACCGATAATAATCATAGTAAAGCTTTAGTAGAATCAATTACTACAGATTTACTAAAAAAATATTTACAGTTAAATATCGTCCCTATAATAGCCGGTTTTCAAGGAATTAACAAATCCAATAGGTTAACCACTTTGGGCAGAGGAGGATCCGATACTACTGCCGCCTTAATCGCTGCAGCTATGAAAGCCGATAGATGTGATATTTATACCGATGTAGAGGGAATATTTACTGCTGATCCAAGAATTATTCCACATGCAAAGAGAATAAAAGCAATAGATTTTTTAGAAATGTTAGAACTAGCATCAAGTGGAGCAAAAGTATTACACCCTAGAGCCGTAGAGCTGGTAATGCGGTATAAAATAGATATGTGTGTTCTTTCAACATTTTCACCGAATACAGAAGGTACGTTAATTACTTCAAAGGATAAAAATATGGAGAATGGAATTATTAACAGCATTACTTCTAATAAAAATTTATTAAAAATATCTGTAAAGAGCATTTCTTTAAGTTTTTTGCAAGTTGCAAATATTATTACACAAAATAATAATCATATTGAATTTATGCAAGAGATAAAAAATAATGAAGAATATAGTTTTATTATAAATTTAACCGATAAAAATAATTTACAAGCTTTACTTACTAATTTAAAAAATGATAAGCAGATACAAGATTTTACTTTTGATGCAGAAATTGCTACAATCTCTCTTATTGGTTATGGGATTAAAAATGATTGTAAAGTACTTGAAACGATATTATCAAAGTTAACGAAAGATAATGTAAATGTTAACATGATACAATTATCAGAAGTTAAAATTACCTTATTAATAAATGATCAAGATGCAGAAAAAACAATTTTTAATTTATATAATCTTTTTAAAATATCTTAGATTCTGCATCTGCAATTTAATTTATATCTTAAGTTATTTTATGTTAAAATTATAAGATTTTGAAAAGGCATGGTTTCTATTTCAGAAAATTTTATAATTTGTGACAAAAAAAGTTAAAATAGATTAATGTAAATTTCATATATCAGACCTAAATACTTAATGAAATATCTTAAATTTATTATTTTCATTATAATTATCTTCTCTTTACTATTTATTAGTTATATATTAATAAATAAGTCTAATAGGTTATCTATGAAGTTATTTTAAAGCTTGAATTCTTTTTTGCTATAAAATCTCTTTAATTATCAATTAAAATAACTTCATAGATAACCTATTAAAAATCATAAATGCTTATCATTTAAAAAATTATTTTAACTCTCAATTTTTAGGAGTAAATTTTACAGGAAAAAATAATGAGCGAAGATATAAGGTCAAAAGAAAAATTTAATTGGATTAACGATGTATCAGAAACAAATAAAGATATTCTAGAAGAAATTAGAAATAATATTAAAAAATTTGTACTGAATATATTAGAAACAGAGAATATAACCCCGTATAAGTTAAGTGAAAGAACAGGTACCCATGAAACAGCATGGAAAAATTTCCTAGATGGTCGTACAAAAATGCCTGAGATGAGAGCAATTGTTGCTCTTGCCGATTATAAAAATGTTCCGCTAGATGAAGTAATAGGAAGAGATATAAATAAAGAAAAAAAGATAACGGTAGAAATAAAACAAACTCCGGAAATATCCGCATCTATAGCTAAACTACCAAAAGACATACTTCAAGAAGCTATGCTGATAGGAGAAAAAACTAGAGGATTTATGCATAAACCGACAACTAAAGAAACAAAATCTTTTGCTGAACAAGTTAAAAACTCTAATAAACCGAAAGGAAGGTCTCTATCTAAATAAAAATATGTTTTTCAATATTGAGCCTAATATCAAACCTAAAACCTTACTTGATATTCTAAAATGGAAAATAACTTCAAAACGACCAAAAGGGCCGACAACACTGCCACACTTCCACTGATATTCCACCAAAATAACTGATAATGAGACTATAAGGATATCCTATATAGGGCATATAACCTTTTTAGTTCAAATAGACGGTTTAAATATCTTAACCGATCCGGTATGGTAGGAGCGGGAGCTGGTTAAGCCTTGTACTTTTGCAGGACTAAAAAGAGTAGTAAAGCTTGGTATTAATTTTATCGATTTACCTAAAATAGATATTATAGTAGTAAGTCATAATCATTGTGACCACTTAGATATCAGAATAATTAAAGATTTATGGATAAGGGCTAAGCCTAAGATTATTACACCGCTAATGAATGACGTAATAATCAAAAAACATATTAGCGATGCAGAAATTATTACCTTGGGATGGGGAGAATCATATAAAGAACAAAATATTTATCTAGAACCGGCACAGCACTGGTCTGCGAGAGGAATATTTGATAAAAATAAAGCATTATGGGGAACTTTTATCATTAAAACTAAAATAAGAGAGATTTGTTTTATAGGTGATTCGGGTTATAGTGATACTCTTTTTAAAGAGATCGGAAAAAACATAATATTTTAATAAGCCTTATTCCGATAGGTGCTTATGAACCAAGATGGTTTATGGAACAGGTACATATGAATCCTGAAGCAGCCGTATTGACTCATTTGGACTTAGGCTCTAAATATTCTATAGCTAGTCATTTTAACGTATTTCAATTAGCTGATGAAGCCTTTAATTCGACTCTTTTGGAACTACGGCAAGCTATGAAAAAACATAATATTGGTAAAAATAAGTTTATTATGCCTGAAATAGGTGAATTTTTCCTATTTGATTAAAGGATATAAAATAATTATCGTGCCATAATAAACTTAATACCTAAATCTAATTTTTTTGCCAAATTTTATCGCAAGTAAGAATAGGATAATTTTTAAAGATAGCAAGAGCTATACATGCCCCATCTCCAAGTGATAAACCATAAATTTTAGTTGTATTAATTATATTTGCACTTAATTAGTGCTTGCTCAGGACAAAAGTCTATAATTTTGATATCTCATAATTTAATAAGAATTTTTGCAGTTTCTTCCGTTAAGCCTTGTTTTTCTATACAATATTTATAAACTTCAGCAATATTTACGCTTGCAATAACTCCATCTCTCATATATTTCTTAATCAATTGGTAACCATTTTCTTTAGCAAATAAGGCAATTAGTGTAGAGGCATTAAATATTATTTTGGACATTTTTTACTTCTTTTTTCTTCAATTCAATATTCCTGACGTCTTTCAGCAATAAAATCATCTACTATAGAAATATTTTTATCAATTTGATTTTTGATGAAAATCTTATGCATCTCATCAATTATTATTATCAACGCTAACGATTTTAATTTCACTATTTTCAATTTCTATGGTGATTTTTTCACCCGGATGTTATTAAATCTTTCTCTAATGGAAGCCGGTATAAGCACTCTGCCATGCTGGTCACTATTCTTTATATTATAACTCTAAATTAACATTTGTTATAATATGTCATTTTTAAGATAATTACAATTTATTACTTATGTTTATTTGTCGTTTTTTAGATCTTGATTTAATATAGTATCCTTACTAAACAACATCGTCATAGAATAAGCAAGTACGGCAAACATACAAAGATATAAAATCGGGAATAGGTTAAACTCAAATGATTTTATTACCTTTGCACAAATATAATTAGTAGTACCAGACATTAACATTGAACCGATATTATGTCCTAAACTTATAACACGGTAACGTTCCTTAACTCCAAAAGACTTAATAACTATACTATGAGCAAGAGCATTAAAAGGAGCAACCGATGCAGCTAACATTAAACTAGCTGCAAGCCCTAAATTAGTCATTTGATATTTTACTGCTATCACCAAAAATACACTTGCTGTAATAGTACATATAAATGCGATTTTTAATACTGAATTAACTCCTAAGCTGTCAGCAATAAAGCCGGCAATCGGCATGCAAACACCAAAACATATTACTATTAATACTGAAAAAGAACTCATAATAATACCGACTGAAGGTAATACGATTGGTAAATATTGCTTCATAAAGATGATTGCAATTTGATATGTTGCTCCAAAACCTCCGGCCAAAAATATTAACCGTGCAATATTTTTCCATTGCTTTTTAATTATAGAGCTAAGTTTTTCAATAGAATCTTGGCTATGATGTGCTTGTTTAAACTCCGGTGTTTCATCAAATTTCCGGCGATAATAAAGAGTTATTAATGCAAGCGGTAAACTTAGTAAAAATGGAACACGCCAACCCCACTCCGGAAAAATATGAGAATTGAAGAAATTAGTTGCACCAATCCCGCATAATAAACCCATTACTCCTGTACATCTAGTTATTGCAGAGGCAGTAAATCGGTATTTTGCTCCTAAATGTTCAATAACATAAATCGCTGCACCGTCATATTCCCCTCCAATAAAAATACCTTGCATCAAGCGACATAAAACTAAAATTATCGTACTCCAAACTCCTATCGAAGAATAATCAGGCAATAAACCTATTATTAAGGTAGGTATTACAATACCGATAATCGTAAAACTTAAGGCTTTTTTCCGACCGTATATATCCCCTATACGTCCAAAAATATAAGCCCCTATAGGTTTTGATAAATATGCTGCTGCATAAATGGCAAAAACATTTACAAGCTTTGTTAACGGATCAGTACCGGCTGAAAAGAATTTATCTGCGATAATTGCCGCTGAAAAACCATATAAACTATAGTCGTAATATTCAATGATAGTGCCTAAAAAAGCACCGAGAACTTTATTGCTTGATTTTGTTTGTTTCATTTTAAAGCTGATTTGTCGTTTTGTGGTGTCATCCGGCTTTGTTGCATGTGTCGCAAAACCTACTCGATGTCATCCCCGCGTAGGCGGGAATCCAGTAAAAAATATAAATCCAGCAAGTTTTTAAAAATTAAAAGCTCGATTTATCTCGTTTTATGCTGGATTCCCGCTTTTAGCTAGGAATGACATAGGTATATATGACCGCTTTGGCCGTTACTTAAAATCCTTCAAAGACCTTTATGTAAAGGTGGACTTTATATATCTAAACTGAATTAGTATTAGACAGGGACAATGTCCTAAAAGTTAGTGGTAGTCCTAGGTTAATATTAAGCTCACGAACCAAGCAGCCAAGAGCTAATATATCACTTTCCCATTTTACGTGCAAGGTTTTCTAGGTAACCTGCGATAGTAGTTAAGGTTTCTGCGAATTTTTCTTCGTCGGGATGATTTTTTTGAAGGCCGTTTTTATTAAGTGTTTCTGTTAGACTAGCTATTTCAGCTTGAGCAGTAAGTGATGCCATAACTAATAATAGCTCAAAAGAGGCTGTGGGACTACCAAGTTTAATTTCCGCTATTTTATCATTCAATTTATTCGCTAAAGATAGTAATTTTTCTTCATCCCCATTATTACAATATAATTGAAAGCTCTTGTTATTTAATGTTACCGTAACAATTGACATAATTATTTTTGCTGTTTTTTTATTTCTTCAAGTTCATTAATATAAATGTTAATTTGATCTAGCATTTTTATATAATTATCTTTTAATTCTTTATTTTCGTTTTGTAATTTGTTAACTTCATTTTGATGATTCGTTTGTGCCTGCAACAACTCATCAAGTTTATGCTCAACTTCTTCCATTAATCTCTTTAATATTTCACTATCCATTTTTGCCCAAGCATTAATTAGTTGCATTAATTATGAATGGATGATTTACAATAATAATTGATAACATTATAATAGATATAAGTATTAATTGTTTTTTACGTTTATAATTTATCAACGCCGTAGCTCTTTTATTACTTAATAATTTTTCGGTTTCGTTCTGTTTAGTAGCTTCTATTTGCTCTGCATTTCGATCTTTTATGTTCAGATAATCTAAGTATAATTTTAAGTAACCTTTTACGTATACTTTTCCCGGTAAAACATCAAAATCACCCTCTTCTAAAGCTACTAAATATTTTTTTCTAATTTTTAAATCACTAGATACCTGATTTAAAGTTTTACCCGAATCTAACCTAATTTGCTTAAGCATTGATGACATAATTTACTCAAGTTTTTGTAAGAATATTTCAAATTTCTTATTTGCTAAAATAATTATATTTAAGTCTATAGTTTCTTGAGATTTAATTTCTTTAATAAAATCAAGAAAATTTCTAACTAAGTTATTATTATCAATCCATAAATCTAAAGCAATAGTTGTTTTAGATTTATTAATTATTTTTATTAATAATCTACGTTGTTTGTCATATAAATCATCTTTTAGTGATTGAATACCTAAGCGACGCCAAAATGAATCGTTCAATTGCTTATCACAAGCTTTTCGTAACCAATCAAGACTAAACATATCGCTTATAGCAAAATAAGCTTTTGCTATCTCTGTATTATTTCCTGAAGTCTGTTTTGTTACATATATAATGTCAAATACTGAAATTAAATTGTCAAATGTAGCAATAGTAGCAGCAAATGATTCCTCTACCCCGCCAGTTGTATAATAATTTAATTTTTCTTCAAATCTTATTTTAGTTTCTCCGACTAATAAAGTACCTACCGTTTTTCTTAAGTTTTGTGCAGGAACTCTAAACTCTTCTATAGTTTCACTAATATTAATAGGATGTTTTAAATTTTTAATAAACCACGCAATACCCCGACGCATTAATTTCGTTATTTCGGTAAACATATCAATTTTTACATTGTAATCAATATTAGTAGGTAGCTTACTTATAGTTTTCCATATATAATCAAGATCAAAAATTTCACAAATAATGGTATATGACCTTATTATATCACAAAGAGGAGCCCCAATCTCATGCTTTACAATACTAATAAGAGGTCCTCCAAGCTGATTAATTATTTTATTTATAGTAACGGTTTTAATAATCTCATGTTTAAGAGGATGAGATAAAATTTCATTACGAAACTTTTTTTGCATCATTTTAGGAAAATAATCTATAAGATATGCATCAAAATATTTATCATGGGAAAAAGTAGAATTAATTAACTCATGATAAGCAGATCTCTTACTATATGATAGCAATACGCAAAGCTCAGGACGAGTTAATACTTCACCGCTAATAACTCTCCTATTTAATTCTTCTACAGTAGGCAAGAATTCATTTTCCCGCTCTAATACTTTTTCTTCTTCTAAAATATCTATAAATTGACTAAGTATATTAACGGTTAAAGTAGGAGATAATTGCATAATTGTTATTGCTTCAGTTTGCTTATGATTATCAAGCAATACTAATTCTTCAACTTGCTTCGTCATATCATTTAGGAGTTTATTACGTTCTTCTAAAGTAATTTTGCCTGAGGTTACCGCACTACTTAAAGCAATCTTGATATTTACCTCATGATCAGAACAATCAACACCTGCTGAATTATCAATAAAGTCGGCATTTATGCGTCCGCCTTTTTTAGCATATTCAACTCTACCTCTCTGTGATACCCCGACATTACCGCCTTCTGCTATAACCTTTGCTCTAATTTCTTCACCGTTACATCTAAGGTTATCATTTGTTTTATCACCGATTTCTAAATTATTTTCCGTTTTAGCTTTGATATAAGTGCCTATTCCGCCATTCCACAATAAATCAACATCTGCTTTTAAAATAGCTTTAATTAATTCTTCTGGTGATAATTCATTATCATTTATATCAAGTAATTTTTTAATTTCCGGTGATAATTTTATTAATTTACTGCTGCGTTCAAATACTTGGCCTCCTTTAGAAATAAGCTTAGAATCGTAATCGGACCAATTAGAACCCTTTAAATTAAATAAACGCAAACGCTCATTAAAACTTGATACAGGATCAGGGGTAGGATCAATAAATATATGTTTATGATTAAAGGCAGCCACCAACTTAATAGCCTCTGATCTTAGCATACCGTTACCGAACACGTCTCCCGACATATCTCCTATACCTACTACGGTGATAGGGTCTTGTTGAACATCTAATCCTAAAGTTTTAAAGTGATTAGTTACGGAAATCCAAGCTCCTTTGGAAGTAATAGCCATTTTTTTATGATCGTAACCTGTAGAGCCACCGGAAGCAAAAGCATCATCAAGCCAGTAATTATATTCTCTTGCCACACTATTAGCGTAATCCGAAAATGAAGCTGTACCTTTATCGGCAGCAACCACTAAATAAGGATCTTCTTTATCATAAATAATAACGTCTTTCGGATGTACTACTTTACCGTCAATGATATTATCGGTTATGTCTAATAAACCTCTCAGGAAATTCTTATAGCATTCTACCACTTTTTCCATATATTCATCACGAGTAAGCCCTTCCTCAGTAAAATGAACATAAAAGCCGCCTTTAGAGCCGACAGGGACAATAACGGAGTTCTTCATCATTTGTGCTTTCATAAGCCCAAGGACCTCAAGCCTATAATCTTCTGCTCTATCCGACCATCTAAGTCCTCCGCGTGATACGGGACTGCCTCTTAAATGAACAGCTTCAAAATTTCTAGAATAAACAAATGCTTCGGCAAACGGAACAGGTTTAGGTAAATCTGGTACTTTTGAAGAATCAAACTTAAATGAAAAAATATGTTTATGTGGTTGATAGTAATTTGTCCTAGTAATAGCATTAACTATACCAAGCATATTACGTAGTACTTTATCTTCACTACTCATCTCAACGGTTACTAAGTAATTATTTAGTTTATCTTTAATTACATCATAATTGTTATTGGGATGTTTAGGATTAAATTTTATATCAAATAGATTTACTAACATTTTTGTATATTCGGGATGTTTAAGTAACGTTAACTGTACATAACCTTTACCGTAACTAAAACCCGTTTGATGTAAATATCTTGTTAAAGCTTTAACGAGTTTAACTTGCTTCCAATTAAAACCGGCAAGCACTATTAATTGGCTTAAAGAATCATTCGCAAACATCCCAAGTGCCATTTTATCTAAGGCCTCTTCAACATTTATTTTTAATTCGGTAATATTATCTTTTACAGGTACAATAGAAGTTAAGATAAAATTATATATCCAGCTTTCTTTAATTTCGAGAGCCTCCTTAATTGTAAAAGTTTGTTCATCAATTGCTTTAAAACCTAAATTTTCGATTGGCGGCAATATGTTAGAAAGTGCAAGTTTTACTTTTGGACTATATATTTTTAAGGAAAATTCCGTTTCATTTACAGAAACTAGATTAAACATACATTCTTGTGACTTGCTTGCTTCCGTTAAATATTCAATATCTACTAAAGCTATTTCTGGAGAAAATTTTTGTCTATAATCTGCCGGAAAAACATTATAAAAAAGCTTTAAATTAATACCTGCTTGATATTCGCCAAATTTTTTAGAAAGCTTAAAATACAAATCTTCACTCCAACGTGTAGAGATACGATCTAAATCTTGCTGTATTATTTCTGCTTCAAAATTTATTTTATGTTCCCCTTGTGCTTCAAGCGTTACAAAAAGATAAGAAAAATTGCCGGCTACTTCGGTTATATAGTTGGATAAAATTTTACTCCCGAATTTTTCTGCTAAATAACAATCTATCATATTATGTATTTCAGACGTTAAACGTTCTCGTGGCAGAAAAATTATGATATTAAGAAAAGAACTCGACCAATCATATTGAATAAATAATTTAAGCTTCTTACTCATCATACTTGAGAGCATATGTAAACACATACAATATAAATCGCCTTGATCAATTTGTATTAAAGCTTCTCTCGGTAACGACTCCATTAAAATTCTTAACTTATCGGCATTATAACCGGATAATGCAAAACCGGCTTTCTCAATTACAAAATTAAATTTTTGTCGTAGGATTGGAATATCACTTACTGAATGGTAATACATATTTGAATTATATATACCAAAAATTATACTTCCCGAAATATATTCACCCGAAGAGTTAAATTGTTTCACTAAGATATAGTCAATTAAATTATCTGAATGGATAAGCGACGCACTATTTATTTTACCGAGTATTATTAATTGATTTTGATATAAAGGATTAGCAGAACATTTTATAATATCATCAATCTCGTCTTTTACTTCTTGCCATATTTTTGCTGCTCCTATTTCATTGGTTAATTTTAAAGATTTTACCTCAAAATCAAGAGTTCCTAATAAAACCAAATTATTCTTTTGTAACCAATTTAAGAATTCTTTAGCCTCTTCAAAATTTAATTTATCATTATTAATTATATTTTTAGATAAACCTTGTAATTTTGTAAGTAATTGCGGTAAATGGCTATAGCTTTGTTCTAACTCTTCTAATCTTTCATTTATAGCCTCAGTTAAAAATGTAGTAGTTTTATCGTCAAAATTTCCCAAAATAGTTAAATGTAGTATCGATTCTGATTTTTCATCCGACACAGAATTTTCTAATATTTTTTCTAATTCTCCTTTACTATTTCGGATGCAGTTTATTACCGGATGGAGTAAAAACTTAGTTTGTAAATTCATGTTTTTAAGCAGACATATAATAAAATCAACAATATGCGGTTTATTATCAAGTAATATCAAGACATTTATTGCCGGATCATGTTCTATAACCGTCTTTGTTATTGCTATTTTTCTTGCTCTTTCTACCCTTTGCTTAAAAAACTTAAAGGCTTCATCTGCAAAATTTTGAAATAATTTTTCTCTATTCTCAAAATCATAATCTATCGGAATATAATTTAAAAACTTTTGAACAAAATCTATATATATGGAACTTAACTCGCGTTCCGTGCTAAGTTCTAGAATTTTAGTTTTATAATTCGGAATTTGACAATTTAAACGGCTAAAGTTTAAAGGAGTTGTTTTTGATGCCATGATTTTCTCTAGAATAATAATAATAAAGTTATTATATTATATAAAATAACTTAAGCAAGAGGCATAGAAAATAAGTGGAAACTATATTTGCACAAAGCTCTGCATTCGGTAAAGCAGGGGTAGCGGTTTTTAGGATTTCAGGTCCTAAAAGTCTGGAAGTTTTGCAGCTGCTTACTGGTAAAAAAGACTTTAAGCCAAGATTAATGTATTACCAACAAATTATTGCCCCTGAAACCAAGGAGCTAATTGATAATGCTATGGTTGTTTATTTTAAGCTACCTAATAGTTTTACTGGAGAAGACGTAGTCGAGATTCATACTCACGGCAGTAAAGCTATATCTATTATGCTGATAAATACTTTGTTAAATATATCTGATATTCGTTTGGCAGAAGCAGGGGAATTTACCAAAAGAGCTTTTTTAAATAATAAATTTGATTTAACAGCCGCAGAGGGAATAACCGATCTAATTAACGCCGAAACCATTATGCAGCATAGGCAAGCAATTAGACAAGCAAGTGGCAGACTTGAAGAATTATATAATAACTGGCGTAGTCAGCTTTTAAAAATTATCTCTCTGCTTGAAGCTTATATAGATTTCCCTGATGAAGATATACCGGATAGCGTCCTTAACGACGTTAATAACATTCATAAAAACCTTGTAAATGAAATATCTAATTATCTTAACGATAATAGACGAGGAGAATTACTAAATAGCGGTCTTAAACTTGCAATTATCGGTCCACCTAATGCAGGTAAGTCTAGCTTATTAAACTTCTTAATGCAAAAAGACATAGCGATTGTCTCAAATATTGCAGGCACTACTAGAGATATAATAGAGGGGCATTTAGACATTGGCGGTTATCCTATTATTTTACAAGATACAGCAGGTATAAGAGAAGAAAGTAGTGACATTATCGAGCAAGAAGGTATAAAAAGAGCTATTAATTCTGCTAAAACAGCAGATATTAAAATTATTATGTTTGATGCCAAAAAATTAGATTCCTCTATAAATGAAGATATTACAGGTTTAATTGATGAAAATACTATCGTAATAATTAATAAAATAGACCTTATAGAACCAAGCAAAGTATTTTTAATTGAAGATAAATATAAATGCTTAAGAGTTTCGGTAAAAAATAATATTGCTCTTTCAAGTATATTAAAAAATATCGAAAATATTGCCGAAAATATGGCGGGCTTTACCGAAACGCCTTACATAACAAATCAACGTCATCGTCATTATTTAAAACAAGCTCTCTCACATTTAACGGCTTTTAGCTTAGATAATGATTTAGTTCTAGCAACTGAAGATATTAGAATGACAGCACGCTGTATTGGTGCTATTACGGGCGTTATTAACGTAGAAGAAATACTAGGCGAGATCTTTAAAAATTTCTGCATAGGGAAATAATGTCTTGTGATGCCCGCTTGGCATTGGTGTTATTGCATGGATCAAAAAACGCACTTGGTGTCACATCCCGTGGCTTTACCACGGGATCCAGTTAAAAATGTCAAATTATGTACATTATAAGTTATATTTCTGGACCCCGTGGTCAAGCTACAGTATGACACCGAATAGGCTTTCATAATAATAACCCATCTCAAACTCCTTTCTCATATATTAGTTTATTTTAACTTTATCTTGACAAAAACATCAATATACTCTAGAATCATGTTTTATGGTTTTATTAATTAAATTCAAGGATTCACAAGATGGCACCTATATTAAATATAAACTTAAACTGTTTCATGCCTATATTTGCAAATGAAATGGTGAGTAGCTTACCTGGAAATACAAAACATACTATTTATAAGTTAGGCAATACTATACTTTCGTCAGTATATAATACTGTTAAAGGAAGTTTCACTAACGGTTATTTAGTTGAGCATATCAAATGTAATTGGGCAGGAATCTCTAATCATTTAACAGATGTACCTAACGATTTATCAGCAGTAATTAGGGACTGTACAGGCATTAAAATCCCTATAAAATCTATTGCTACTTATGAAGACAATACTAGCGTTATTTTAGACGAAGGTAAGCACTTACTTCAAAACACTACCTTAGTAGAATTAAATGAATGCACTACCACTGAAGGCGAAGCTATTTTACAAGAGCATAATGCCAAAATGCTTGTTAATAATTTGAGAGATATTTTTAATCATTCGGCAATAACTTTGAACAATGCTCAAGAAGCAGGGGTAGAAATTTTTAATTTATTGAAGATACCAATCACATTCACTACTGATAATCTTAAGGTTATTCTAGATGCTTTCAACGTAACTTTGGACGATATATCCCCTACAGAAGTAGGTAAAAATATTTTAGATTTACTAAGTAAACCTTTCACTGTGGTCACCACTCCCACTACAGAAAAACCTACATATACCGGTGCTTATATCACCGCTACTACGGTATTAGGAATAATAAGTCTAGGTTTTGTAGCTAAATATGGATGGGATTGGTATAAGGGAAAAAATATAAAATATAAAAATTTAGAGTTAGCGGGTGAAAACATAAAGTTAGAGGGTGAAAACATAAAGTTACAAAAGGATAATATAAATCTTAACGCACTAATTGAATTTCAAGTTACATTAGATGAAATGATAGAAATTGGAAATTTAACAGATATACTTGCAGTACTAAGCAAAATTAATCAAGAGACGATAAATTTAGGTGGTCAATATTATGATATTGCTCCATTAAAATCAACAATACAAGGTCTAGATAAAGCAATTACAAAGTTAAATTCTGTCTCTAACATATGTACTAATATAAGTTCTTTAGGTAACACATTACATACAATATGTACTCTTCTTAAGGGAAAGGATACTTTTATTGCTATTAAATCTTTTGTAAATTTAATAAAAGAAGCGAGGGAACAGGATATTCAATCCGAAGCATACAAAAACTGTACTGATAAAATATTCGGGAGGCTACTTGAAATTGATGCAATCTCACTTGGAATTGATGAAACCTCAAGCGGAGAATATTCTTATATTTCAGAGTTACCAAAGCATGAAATATCATTATTAGCCGATGTCTCATCTAGCTTTTGAGGCATGGGAGTATAGAACGTTGTGAGTATAATAACAAACCATCATTAACTTTTTGAAAGTTATATATAAAATGATACTTGGAGTAGCAAAGTGCTATTTCGTGGTGTCGGAACCTCTGCCAAAAGTGAGAACATTTCTTACAAACCCGATGTAATCCTCGACTTCACGGTCGGGGAGATATTGGGTATGTTCAGAGCTTAAGGGTTACTATAAGCTTAAAACCTAGTGTGGCTGACTTGTGGCAGTTTGCGACCTCCTAGACTACCAAAAATTATGCTCATTGGTGGTTAAAAAACTTAAAGTATTTCAAATTAACCCTAGGTTATGTAAAGGAAAATCAATTTAATCTATTTTTGCTTTTTTAGCTACAAATTATAAGATTTTTTTAAATAAGGTATAACTATTACTGCAAAAATCTTATTAATTTTTCTTCACATAGCCTAGTTACTTTATAAGTTTAGGCGGTCAATAATTCTCTGTTGAGATTACTTTTTACCGGTTTTATTTTCTAAGGCGTTTTTAGCTATACATTTTACTTGCAACCTTATTTTCTTCCATTCCTGTTGCATTATTAGCTTCCGCTACTTGACGAGTAGGTCATTCAGCAAGATTCGTATGTATAAATTTTAACTGAAATAGCAACACGCTATTTCGGGGTTTCAAAGCCTTTTGTAAACGTGGTTGGTATCTACCATTGAATGATACCATCCTCAACTTTATTAAGGTTGGGGTGATAATAGCATATGTCCAAGGTTTAAACCTAAAAGCTATTATAAACTGTCGTTTACGGTTTATCTGAACGCACCGTGTAACCAAACTTCAGATACATCGATATAAAAATATGCTTTGTCATGTTTTTCTCTCCTGTCCTATGTACGAGCTAAGGGGTTATTCACTTGATATTAATGGTTGATCGTGAATAACCCATTGCTCTATTGATTTTGTTCGGACCCAAATGAAGTAAGGAGTAACACATCGGGGCATGGGTTATTAATTATAATTAAATTAATAACCTGGCCACCATCGTTACCTCCTTACAGTATCTAAAACTATACTTCATTTTAAATACTTATTAAATACATAGACCATCATAAAATATTTTGTGGTGGTTAGAACTTAAAAATCTAAGTTTAACTAAACGTGGTAAATCAAAATGACTTCCACTAAAAAATAATAATCTTTCTAACACTACTTTGAAATTCTGAAGATCGTAAGCGTCGTAGATAACTCCTTAATTCATATTGTTGGCACAACAGTTTCATTATATTAAAAACCCTAGAAAAAAGCTCGTTTGATCATGCTATTTTACAAGAGCTGATTAATCAAATCGTATACGAGCCTAAAGGAACCATTACTGCTTTTATTGAAGATAAATTATTAAACACTCCAAATAGTATAGTCCTATTTTCAGTAATTGGGACTTTATATTGACTTGGATTAATTAAAACGGCAATATATATATAAAATCTTATACTGAGTTAAAACTTTGTGAATCAATACTTGACGATTTTTTTTAAGTATTGCGACCTTTAATCTTAATTTTTATATTTCAGGATAAATGATAGAGCCGTTAGTAAAATAGCTTTAATTAGCTTTAAAATTATTTTGTTAACAGTCCTATAGTATGCTAAGATATTGCTTTTAAAAACAAGTGATTATCAGTGTCAAAATTCTCATTTAATATTCATCATCAGCATAAAAAAGCTAGAAGCGGTATTATCGCAACTGCACACGGTGAAATTCGTACTCCGGCCTTTATGCCGGTCGGGACTAGAGGAACTGTTAAGGCAATGTTGCCTGAATCGGTAGCAGAAACCGGAGCTGATATATTACTCGGGAATACTTACCACTTAATGCTTCAGCCAAGTGCCGAGCGTATAGCACGCCTTGGCGGTCTGCATAAATTCATGAATTGGGATAAGCCTATATTAACCGATTCCGGCGGTTTTCAGGTAATGTCGCTATCGAAGTTACGCAAGATAACCGAAGAAGGAGTAAGTTTCAGCTCTCATATTAACGGTGATAAATATATGTTAACACCTGAGCGTTCTACCGCAATACAATATCTGCTCGGTAGCACGATCACTATGGCTTTTGACGAATGTATGCCGTACCCTGTTACATTTGAAGAAGCTAAAACTTCTATGCAGCTTACAACTAGATGGGCGAATAGATCACGTAATGCCTTTGTTAAGCGGGCAGGCTACGCACAATTCGGTATTATTCAAGGTAGTGTTTACGAAGAATTACGTGAGCAATCAGCTAAAGATTTAGTAGAACTCGATTTTGAGGGTTATGCTATAGGCGGGCTTGCAGTGGGTGAGGGGCAGGAGCTTATGTTTAAAGTGCTTGATTATGCTCCTGATTTTCTTCCGCAAAATAAGCCGCGTTATTTAATGGGAGTCGGTAAGCCTGCTGATATTATCGGTGCGGTTAACCGAGGTATAGATATGTTTGACTGCGTAATTCCGACACGCTCAGGACGCAACGGTCAGGCTTTTACAAAATACGGTACGGTAAATATCCGCAATAGCAAATACGCAGGTGATAATGAGCCATTAGAACATGATTGTCCATGTCCTGCTTGCACTAATTACACGAAAGCTTATCTGCATCATTTAGTTAGAATCGGTGAGATACTTGGTTCTATGCTAATGACCTGGCATAATTTAACATATTTTCAAAACCTCATGAGCCGTATTAGAGAATATCTTAAACTAGGTAAAGATTTTGATTTTGATTCTTAATAAGCCCTTAGTTGACTAATTATAAAACGTACTTAAATAGGTTATGTTATGGAAAAGGTTTATGTAGATCATACTTCAGTGATTGTAGATAGACAAAAACAAAAATCGGTGGCTATTATATCGCTTGAAGATCATAATTCTATAGAAGAAACTTTATATTTGTTAAAAAGTCTTAAGAATGCTGAAAGACTAAAGCGAGCAATTAACGATTTTGAAGAAAATAAAAATTTTAGAAACAGATACTCAAGCCGTTATTGCGAGGAAATTATGGAGTAATTGACGAAGCAATCTAGTAAAAATTCTGATTTACAGAATTTTTTTATTATTTTTCCTGGATTGCTTCGTCTAATTACTATGTAATTCTTCTCGCAATGACGGAAAACCGGTCCACCACGCAACAACGCCTCCTCGCAATGACAAAATTTATAGTTATTGAGCAATGTAAATTAAAAATATAAACTACTAATGCAAAATATTGATTTAATATCTGAAGAAGAAGCAAAAAAATTACTAGAAGAACTAAGCTGTAAAATAGCAGCGTATAATCATGCTTATTATATAGAGGATAATCCTTTAGTTTCAGATGCCGAGTATGATCAGCTAGTTAATATCAATCTAAAATTAGAGCAGAAATTTCCTCATTTAGTTTTAGAAAATAGTCCTAGCAAGGAAGTCGGGGCTAAAATAGCAAATAAATTTGCTAAAGTTACGCATCAAGTGCCTATGCTATCTCTTAGTAATGCTTTTGATGAGCAAGATGTAAGAGATTTTGTAGACCGTATAAAAAATTTCTTACGCCTTGATGAGTTTGCTCCTATCTTTTGTGAACCTAAAATAGATGGCTTATCTTTTGCTGCTATATATAAAAACGGGCTGCTTATAACAGGAGCAACCAGAGGTGATGGATATGTCGGTGAAGATATAACGGCAAATATTAAAACAATCAAAAATTTTCCTCATAAAATAGATAATGCTCCGGAATTTTTAGAAGTACGAGGGGAAATTTATATTGAAAAACAAGATTTTTTAAACCTAAATGAAGAACAAGAAGAGCAGGGCAGAGATCAATTTGCTAATCCCCGTAATGCTGCTGCCGGTTCGCTTCGTCAGCTTGATACTTCTATTACGGCTAAACGACCGCTCAAATATTTTGTCTATTCAGGTGGAGTAACTGAGCAGAATCTGGCTTCTGCTCAAGATCAATTACTTACAAAATTAAAAGAATTTGGTTTTAGCGTTAATGAAATATCTAAGCTTACAAATTCCGAAGAAGAAATTTTGGCCTTTTACGAATATTTAAAAACAAATCGAGAAAATTTACCTTATGAAATTGATGGGGTAGTATATAAGCTAAATGATTTTGCACTACAAAATAGAATGGGTTTTATTGCTCGATCTCCACGTTTTGCTACCGCTCATAAGTTTCCCGCAATAATAGGACAAACAAAACTGCTCGCTATTACTGTGCAGGTCGGTAGAACCGGTACGTTAACGCCGGTAGCAGAGCTTGAGCCTATAGAAATAGGCGGGGTAACCGTTAGCAGAGCAACGCTGCATAATTTCCAAGAAATCGCACGAAAAGATGTGCAGATTAAGGATTACGTATTCTTGCAGCGTGCCGGTGACGTTATTCCTAAAATCACGGGAGTTGATATAGAGAAGCGTCCTAATGATACAATAGCATTTGAAGCTCCTTTATTTTGTCCTTCATGTAATTCTAAGTTGTATTATGTTCCTGAAGATATTATTATACGCTGTGATAACGGTCTTAATTGTCCAGCTCAGAATTATGAGCGTATACGCCATTTTGTGTCAAAAAATGCGATGGATATTGAAGGGCTTGGGCGTAAGCAAGTTGAGTTTTTAATAGATAAGGGGTTGATTAGTAATCCTCTCGATATTTTCTTTTTAAAAGAAAAAAATGAAGCTAGTTTAACAAAACTTGACAATATGGATGGATGGGGTAAAAAATCAGTAGAAAAGCTTTTTAAAAATATAGAAAAATCAAAAAATGTTAGCTTGCCAAGATTTATATATGCACTAGGCATAAGGCATATTGGTGAACAAAATGCTAAATTACTTGCTAGAGAATTTGGCAGCTATAATAATTTTATAGCTCAAATGGAATTGCTTAGCAGAAACGATTCGGATATCTATCAAAAACTAAACAATTTAGCAGGAATCGGTTATAAGATTTTAATAGATACTATTGACTTTTTAGACGTTAAAGAAAATATCCAGCTTATCAAAAAACTTGGTGAAATATTAAATATTGAAGATTATAAAGAGACTAGGGAACAAAGCAGTTTAACAGGTAAGATAGTGGTATTGACCGGTAGCTTACCGACGATATCTAGAGCGGAAGTTAAAGCAACAGCTGAGAAGCTTGGAGCTAAAGTTGCAGCTAGCGTATCATCGAACACGGATTTAGTCGTAGCAGGCCTTGATGCAGGCATTAAGCTTAAAAAAGCTAAAGAGCTTAATATTAAAATTATTGATGAAGAAGAATGGCTTACGCTTATAAAAAACGCTTAGGAAAAGCAACTGTTGGCATGTTTTGCAACAGTTCAAATAGAAGGAGAAAAGAGCGTAGAAAGACAAATAGAATATTATAATTTAGATGCAATAATCTTAGTAGGATATAGGGTCAATTCTAAGAGAGGAATCGCTTTTAGAAAATGGACTACTAACTTACTTAAAGAATATAGTATTATTTACATTGCTTTTACGAAAGATTGCACAGTAAATTGTACTATGATATAATAAATATAAAGAGGCATTTATGGGGCATAGTATTGTTATCCCTGATGATTTAAATAATGAATTAACAATTGTAGCTAAATTAGAGGAAATGCCTAAATCTAAGCTGATACGAGAAGCAATTAAAAATTATTTACGTGAATTAAAAGAAGATAGAGAAGATACAGAAATTGCTTTAGCAAGAAGCAATAATCCAAATAAAAAATTTTATACTGCAGAAGAAGCAACGGAATTCTTAAAAAAGAAATATGGTTTATAAAGTATATGCTCTATGTCATTCCCGCTTTTGCGGGAATGACATAGAGTTATGCAAGCGAGCTGGTCATAGAAGTGAAATTTATGATTAATTTAAAATGAACTATCGTCATATTTATAATGCAGGTAATTTTGCCGATATAGTCAAACATTTAGTGCTAATTAGCATTTTAGAACAGCTTAAGAAAAAGGATAAACCTTTTGCGGTTTTAGATGCTTTTTCAGGTCTTGATCTTTATGATTTAAACTCGGAAGCGGCTTCTAAAAATCTAGAAAGCGATACGGGAATTAATAAATTACTGCAAGCTACTAATCCTATCCTTGAACTCTTACAAACTTTCTTAAATATAGTAAATCTAGCAGGACAAAATCATTATCCTGGCTCACCTTTTATAATTAAACAATTATTAAGAGCAAATGATCGTTTAATTGCCTACGCACTTCATCCAAGCGATTATTTAACTTTAAAAAAATTATTACCAAATGATACGCATAATATAGATGCTTATAATGCGATTAAAGCTTTTCTACTATTTAAAGAGAATAGAGGGTTAATTCTTCTGGATCTACCTTTTGAAGTAAAAAATGAGTTCCAAAAATTACTTGCAGCACTTAAAAAAATTAAGCTACGAGTTCTTAATAATCCCGTCTTAATTTGGTATCCTATAAAGGATTTACCTTTGGTCCGTGATTTTTACCACAATTACAAAAATATCGGATTTAACGAAGCTATAATTATTGAGTATGAGCTTTTAAATAGTGATAAAAATATGGTAAAGTGAGGATTAATGTTAATTAATCCTCTAAATATTATAGGAGAATTAGAAAAATTAACGGGTTATTTAAGCAATATTTTAAACTTAAAATTTACGTATATTTACTTTTAATGTCTTTTCAAAAATATATCTTTTTACTGTTTATAGTTTTTCTTGTTCAAGGTTGCAGCAGTATTAAAGAATCTAGTGATACTACATTACTTTCTACTACTTCATCTCAATTAAAGCAAAAATATAAAATCAGTCATGCGGATTTAATAGTACAGTATGATTTAACAAACAAAAATAACAAATGTATATATGCAAAAAACTTAGGTCTGATAATTAATAACCCTAAGCAGAATAAGATTTTTTTACAAAAATTCCATAATAAAAACCCGACAGAATTTAATAAAGCAGCCGCAATAAAAATAGCTGATATAAAGGCAGTTGTAACAAAATTAAATTCAAAATATAAGTTTCTCTCTAAACCGGAAGCTAGTTATTTTGCAAAAAAACAGACTCATAGGAATAATATTTCAGAACTAACTAAGCTTGATAAGATCATTAGCACGATACCGCTTATGATGCCGGAATATGAGCCGAAAATTACTAGCCATTACGGAACTCGGAAAAGTCCTCATAAAAAGAAAAGAAAAAAGAAATGTTTCCATAGCGGTATTGATTTACAAGCTAAAAAAGCAGCACCGATATATGCAGCAGCAAGCGGAATTGTTATAAAAGCCGCTAGAGCACCTGATTACGGGAATTTTATTGAGATTAAACATGGACGCAAATTTGTTACGAAATATGCTCATTTAAAGGAAATGTCAGTTAAGGAAGGCAATAAAATTAAGCGGGGTCAATTTATCGGTATACAAGGAAGAACCGGTAATGCAACGGGTGAACATTTGCATTTTGAAATTCTACTAGATAACAAAGCAATCAATCCGTTGGACTTTATTTTTAACTGCCGTAAATGTTGATAAATAGGTTTTATTGTATAGTTTTATGTCATTCCCGCGTAGGCGGGAATCCAGTAAGACATATAAAAAACAAGTTTTTTATATGTCTATTTTACCAAATATGTAACTTCTATATTAATATTGAAGTTAATTTTTCTGGATCCCAGCCTACGCGGGAATGACATAGAGTAGGTTGGTCGATCCATGCAATAATACAAATATTAACCTAATTTATATATAATATGATCAAACTTTTATATCCTAAATTTTGGCAGAAGCGAAATATTATAGCTTATTTGCTTTTGCCTATAAGCCTTATATATAAATTTTTAGGCTATTTACGAGCTAGTTTAGCACGTCCTATTATGTTGCCTGCTAAAGTTATTTGTGTCGGTAATTGTAGCGTAGGAGGTACGGGTAAGACACAGATAGTAATGTATCTAGCCAAATTACTGAGAGCTAAAAATGTAAGTTTTGTAATAGTAACTAAGGCTTATGGTAGTAACCTTAAAAGTGCAACTACCATACATCAAGGACATACAGCATTAGAGGTAGGAGATGAGGGAGTAATACTTGCAAAGCATGGAACAGTTATTGCTACTAAAAATATTAAAGAGATTTTACCATTAATTAACGAGCTTAAACCTGATATAATAATAATTGATGATTTCCTACAAAATCCTTATTTTTATAAAGATTTTACTATAGTTTCAGTAGATAGCCAAAGGCTTTTCGGCAATGGCTTTCTAATTCCTGCAGGGCCTTTAAGACAATATCCAAATAAAGCCCTTGATGCAGCTGATTTAATTTTTTTAGTCAGTAGTACCAATGATAAAATACCGAATATTTTAACTCCTTATGTCAATAAATTAATAAATGCTCAAATAGTTCCTTCAAATAATATAGATAAAACTAAAAATTATTTTGCTTTTAGCGGTATCGGTAATCCTGAGCGTTTCTTTTCGACTTTAAAAAATTATGGACTGAATATAACCGGTTACAAAATTTTTCCTGATCATTATAATTATTTACAAGCAGATTTGGAAAATTTATATTCATTAGTTAAAGAGCATAATACTACCTTAATTACTACAAGAAAAGATCATATTAAGTTCAATGATTTAAATAATAATATTGTCTGTTTAGATGTAGAACTATCTATAAACAACCCTGATTTATTAAATGAAAAAATTTTTAAAAAAGCTCAGATATTTAATTGAGTATTTTATCGTCGTTATATTCCTTAAAGTAATAGGAATATTCGGTGTAGATAAAGCAGCAGATATTTGTAGTTTTATAGCAAGAAAAGTCGGTATATTATTCGCCGTTAATAAAATTGCTAAACGAAATATTAAAGCAGTATTCGGCGATATATGTGATGTTGAAGAAATCATAGATAAAACTTGGGATAATTTCGGTAGATTCATCGGTGAAAGTGCTTATGTTAATAAAATGAGTGAAGCTGAGCTAGAACATAGAGCCGAGATAATAGGTATTGAGAATATTAGAAAGCTAGGAGAACAACCATTTTTATTATTTAGTGGTCACTTTGCTAATTGGGATATTGGGCTTCATCTTCTGCATAAATCTTATTCGAAATTTGCTGTGATTTACCGTAAGGCAAATAATCCGTATGTTAATAAGTTAATTAATGAAAGCCGTGCCGGTGATAAATTAAGACTTATACCGAAAGGTCCTGAAGGTAGCAGAGCTTTAGTTAGGGCTATCAAGGATGGTGAATCTATTGTTATGCTTGTTGATCAAAAAATGAACGATGGAATTGAAGTGCCTTTTTTAGGGCATCCTGCTATGACGGCCAACGCCATCGCTAAAATTGCTTTGCAGTATAAATATACAATTATACCGTGTCAAATTATCAGAACTAAAGGTAGCTATTTTAAAGTAATAGTGCATCCGCAATTAAAGTTTGAGCAAACCGGCGATAATAAAGCCGATTGCTATAATATTATGCTGAATATTAATCAAATGCTAGGAGAATGGGTTAAGCAAAATCCTTCTCAATGGTTTTGGTTTCACAATAGATGGAAGAAATGAAACGTCATGAGCTAAGCGACTGAATGGTCCCACAGCCTCGGTGTCATACCGTGGCTTGACCACGGTATCCAGTCTTTTTTAATTTTTTTGGATTCCGTGGTCACGCCACGGTATGACAACGGTGGAATTGATCCACGTAACAACACTTAAGAAAGCATAGTCCGTAATGTTTCAAGTACTTCTTGAGCGTGATTTTTAGCATTTACCGAACGCCAAATATGCTTAACTATTCCCTCATTATCAAGTAAAAACGTAGCTCTATCAATGCCCATATATTTTTTACCGAACATTGATTTTTCTATCCATACCCCTAATTGTTCACACAAATTTGAATTTGTATCAGAGGCTAAATGAAATCCTAAACTATATTTTTCTTTAAATTTATCATGAGAGTCAAGCTTATCTTTGGATACTCCGATAATTACCGTATTAAGTTTATCGAATTCCGCTTTTAGCTTGTTAAAATCTTGTGCTTCAATAGTACATCCGGGCGTATCGTCTTTCGGATAAAAATATAGTACTATGAATTTTCCTTTTAAATCCGATAGTTTAATTACTTTATCTTTACCTATGTGTAAAGATAAATCAGGAACTTTTGTTCCTAGTTCTAATGTCATGACATCCTCAAATTTATTTTATATTAATAAACTATATATTAAATACGTCCTTTTTAAAATTGCTTTTTAAAATTATATTATTTATGATACCGGTATATAATATCTAAGTTTAATTTTTATTAGCTATTTTCAAAAAGAAATTTTATGAAAATTATTAAGTGAAGCACTTGAAGAATTACATAAAAATCTTAAGGACTCTGCTAAAATTATTATTGCCGATTTTAATAAAAAAGGTCATGAAGTAGCGGATAAATTATCCGTCACAAATAATGATTTAGAGGGATATGCTAAGGACAGTAAAGACCATTTTTTAGAAACTATAAAAGAGCAATATAAAAATTTAACGCAAGAGTTACAGGATTATCAGAAAATTAAAGATGATAAAGTAGAAGAATATAGACAAACTCTTGTAAAAAAACTTGATGATTTAAGTAAGAAAATTGAACAATATAATAATAAACATAAATAATTGGAGAATATAATGAAAAAAGTTTTAATAACATTAGGTGCTACTGCTACATTATTATTAACACCTAGCATTTTTGCAGATTCACCTACCAAGGAGGAAGCAAAAGCAAATGCAGTGCAAACTGAAGAAGTAATTACAAGCAGTATAAAAACAATTACCGAAAATTTACAGGTATTAAAAGACAATTTAACCAACTTAGCCCAAACGGGAGCCGATACATTTAATCAGACCTTAAGCAATACTTACGATCAGATAGCACAAAGTATTGCAGAGATAAAAAAGACTGTGAAAGATCAAAAAGATAAAAAAGGTGAAGAACTGCAAAAATCTATAGAGGATGTAAAAGCAAAAATGGAAGATTATAAAAAAGCAGGCAGCAAGGAGCAAGAAAAAATACGTCAGCACCTAGTGGATAAATTAGAAGAGCTAAATAAAAATATTAACAAATATAATAAAGAAAAAGCAAATTCATAATTTTATTGATTGGGCTTTGGTTCTACCATTGTCACCCCGTGGCTTGACCGGTGTTGTTGCATGGCTCACTTATGTCATTCCCACGTAGGTGGGAATCCATCATAAAGCGAGATAGATCGAGCTTTAAAAAATATTTTAGATTAAGATTTTATTCAAATAAAGCTTAAAAAGCTTTAAAGTACTGGATTGCTGCCTACGCAGGAATGACATAGAGTGGGTTTTGCAAACCATGTAACAAGGCTGGCTTGACCCCACGGGGTGACACCATTAAAAATCGGTATTATTTATATGACTATTACCAAAGAAAAAATTTCAGCTATGTTAAGCTCCAAATTGGGTTTTTCAAATAATTTATGCGAGGAAATAGTTAATACGGTTTTTTCTAATATTTTAGAAATAGCAAAAGAGCAAAAATTAACTTTAAAGCATTTTGGTAGCTTTGAGGTTAAACAAAAAAATCCACGTCCCGGCATAAATTTTCATACTAAATCACCAGTAATTATAGAATCAAAAAAGAATTTACGTTTTGTCCCTTCTGCCAAATTAAAAGCCCTAGTTAATGAACATGACAAACAATAAGCTAATAAAAAAATATTATTCTGCTAGTGAAGTGATTAAGCATTTAAATATTGCTTTACATCAATTAAGATATCTAGAGGTAAAAATCCCTGATTTATCTAATTATAAAATAAATAATAGAAAATACTATACTGTTAATGATATTGATCTACTTCAAAAATCTTTAAAGAAAGATATTACATCTCCGTCTACCGATAAAGTCGATATGTTACTTACCAACTTTCATAATTTGTCTTTTCAAATAAAAAAAATTCTTGCCGATTCCTCGATGACTTGCGTATAGTACTTGTCATATCACGTTTTAAAGACAAGAAAAGAGTATATTATGACAATAAGACAAAGAGCAAAACCGGTAATTATAGGCATATCCGGTCCTGAATTAACCGATGCTGAAAGAGAATTATTTGAAGAGCATAATCCTTTAGGTGTAATTTTATTCCGTCGTAATATTAGCAAGAATGATAACGGTGAGCAGGATAAAGAAACGCTTATTACGCTTATTGCAGATATAAAAGAAGTATTAGGAGAAAATACTATCATCTCTATAGATCAAGAGGGCGGTAGGATCAAAAGGCTCATAGCACCGACTTTTTATGACGCTCCGGCTGCTCAAACTTTCGTTGATGTGCAAGAGTGCAAACAAAACTATATCAATATAGGCAAAGAGCTAAGAGAAGTAGGTATTAATCTAGATTTTGCTCCGGTAGCGGATTTGATCCATGAAGGAGCAGACAAGGTAGTCGGCGATAGAAGTTTCGGCTCAGAGCTGGAAGTAGTCGTGCCTTTATGTTTAGCTGCTATAGATGGATTACAAGAAGAGAAAGTCGTGGCTTGTATAAAACATATTCCTGGTAATGGTAGAGCTAAAGTGGATAGCCATATAGGGTTACCTATTGTTGATACTAGCTTAAAAGAACTAGAGGATACAGACTTTAAAGTATTTAAGGAGCTAGCGAAGCACGATAATATTAAACTTGCTATGACGGCACATATAATTTATAAAGCTCTTGATCCTGAGAACCCTGCCACCCTATCCAAAAAAGTTAACGCCTATATTAAAAATGATATAGGCTTTAAAGGGCTTATTATTTCCGATGCAATAGATATGAAAGCTTTAAGCGATAGTATGGCAGATATTACCAAAGGAGTTTTAGATGCAGGCGTAGATATAGTGCTTGAATGTACCGGAGAATTGAACAAAATGTCTGAAGTTCTAGGTAGTGTTGAGGAAGATTTTATAGATAAATTTTCTGACCTGTTAATTGTTTAATGCTATTCGTCATTGCGAAGAGCGAAGCGACGTGGCAATCCAGTAAAAAGTTCTGATTTACAGCATTTTTTACTGGATTGCTTCGTCGAATTACTACATAATTCTTCTCGCAATGACGATGAAACAGATCTATCCAATTAATCTAAGTTAAAATTAATTAAACAATTATATTGAAAAAATTTATTTTTGCTATTAATCTGTTTTTTAATTTTTAGTTAAAGAATTAATTTTATAAATTACTTGAATTAGTATTATAAACAGTCTTGGGGATTTAAGTTCTAAAAGCTATAAGTAATATTTACTAAGAATAGAGATATTATAGAATTTTAGGTAGCAGGAGGGGATTTGATTTGTAATATTATTAATCTGCTTAAAGAAGATTTAAATAAGGCAGATATAGAAAATGAGATATATATGCGTCTTAAAGAACCTTATTCTGTTTTAAAAAAGATGAAAAGGAAAGAAGTGCTGATTGATGCATTGAAAGACTTAATTGCGTGTAGGATTATAGTTAAATCTAAAACTCTATGCTATAATGCTTTGGACGTAGTTAAGAGTTCTCCGCATTTAGCTTGGTTATACACCAAAGATTATATCAATAGACCAAAAAGCAATGGCTATCAGTCTCTTCATAATATAATGCAGCTTGTACACTCTAAACGTAATTTTGAAATACAGATCAGAAGTGAAGATATGCATAAAGATGCTGAGCTGGGTAGAGCAGCTCATTTAAATTATAAAGAAGAACAAGACCGTCATTTGAAAAAAGTTTTTGACGTTAGTAATGACATGATACTTTCTAAAGCACGTCAAATGGTGAAACAATTTCAAGGATTAGAAGAGCAAATTGTAGAATATGAAAAAGAAATGATGCGTATTTGGGATACTAAATATGACGAAATCCTAAAATGGGCAAATACTGCTGAAGTGCTAATATTTAATGAAGAGTAGGGGGAGTAATTAGTGCGTCATCCCGTGAGACAAGAATATGTCATCCCGTGGTCAAGCCACGGGATGAGAGAGGTGAAATTGATCCACGTGGGCAATATCTCCTCGCAATGACGACCCATGTGTCATAACACCAATGTGATAAAAATATAACAGTTATTAAAACTTTATAAAAAAATTACAGTGATGCTTGTAATTATATACAACATATGGTATACTCAGCCCGTAGTTTAGAAACTATTGAAACAAAATATTAGGTTATTTCCTGATCAAACGCGAGATATATTGGCTCACGTTTTATAAGTTTGTTTTAATACTAGGTACTAAATTTTAACTTAAATATAGGAAAAAATAATTATGGCTCAAAAACCAAATTTTCTAAAAAAATTAATTTCCGCAGGATTGGTCACTGCTTCTACAGCTACCATAGTAGCCAGCTTCGCAGGCTCAGCTATGGGTGCTGCTGCACAGCAGCATAGAATGACAGTTGTTGGTGGAGTTGCTACAACTGTTGATGGTGCAGGATTTGACCAAACTGCCGCTCCTGCAGCAAATCTTGCAGTTGCTCCAAATGCAGTTATTACGGCTAGTGTTAATCATGGTATTGAGTTTAATACTCCAGCAGGTAGTTTTAACGGTTTGTGTTTAGATACTGCAAACAATTTAGCAGTGACAGTTAGTGAGAATACTACTTTAGGATTTATCACTAATAATGTTCATAACGTTAACTTCTTTGACCCTACTCTTGCTGCCGGTAAAACTCTTACCATAACAGGACAAGGTCTTACTACTGCACAAGCACGTGCTACAAAAAATGCTCAAAATGTTGTTGTGCAAGCTAATGGTGGTAATGCTGTTGCCAATAATGATCTTAACGGTTTAAGAACAATAGACTTTGGTGGTGCACCTTCTACATTAGTATTTAATTTAGCAAATCCTACAACTCAAAACGTTCCTCTTATACTTGATAATGCTCTAGCTCATAATGGTGCTAACGGCACATTAGATGTTACTAGTGGATTTATTCAAGTTTCAAAGAACGATTTTGCTACTGTTAAGACAATTAATATCGGTGACGGTCAAGGTTTCATTTTTAATACTGATCCTACTAACGGTAATGCTTTACATTTACAACAAGTAGCTGGTTCTACTATTAATTTTAACGGAATGGACGGTACCGGTAGATTAGTATTATTAAGTAAGAATGGTGGTGCTACCGACTTTAACGTTATGACAGGAAGTTTAGGCGGTAATCTAAAAGGTATTATCGAATTTGACACTACTACAGTAGTAGCCGGTCAACTTGTGGCTAATGCAGGTCTTGCTAATGCAGTAATAGGTACTGATAATAGAGCAGGTAGAGCTGCAGGATTTGTTGTTAGCGTAGATAATGGTAATGCAGCAACAATCGCTGGACAAGTTTATGCTAAAGACATGGTTATAAAAAGTGCGAATGCAGGCGGACAAGTAAACTTTAACCACATAGTTGATGTTGGTATAGACGGTACTACTGCCTTTAAAACAGCAGCTTCTCAAGTTGCAATAACTCAAAACTCAAACTTTGGTGCTACTGATTTCTGTAATCTTGCAGTACAGATTACAGTTCCTGATAATAAGACCCTTATAGGTAATTTCACAGGTGATGCTAGCAATAAAGGTAATACTGCAGGTGTGGTAACTTTTGCTGCTCACGGTACTTTAACGAGCGGTAATGCTGATGCAAATGTTGCGGTGACAAATAATATTGAAGCAATCGAAGCAGCAGGTGTCGGAGTTGTGCAATTATCAGGAATACATACTGCCGAGTTACGTTTAGGAAATGCCCATTCTGTCTTTAAACTTGCTGACGGTACAGTTATAAACGGTCAAGTTAACCGAACTGCTCTTATTGGCGGTGCTCTTGCAAGTGGTGCTATTCAGTTAGATGGAAGTGCTACAATTACCGGTGATATAGGTAACGGTGGTGGTAATGCTGCGTTACAAGGTATTACTTTAGCTAACGATGCTTCAAAAACATTAACTCTCGGTGGAGCAAATATTATCGGTGCTAATGCCGGTGGAACGATTGATTTCCAAGCTAACGGTGGTACTATTAAATTAACAAGTACTCAAAATGATATTTTAGTTCATTTTGATTTAGCTATTACTACTGATAAAACAGGTGTTGTTGATGCAAGTAGCTTAACAAATACTCAAAATTTAACTATTGCAGGTAGTATCGGTACTATTGCAGCTAATAATAAAACTCTTGGTCAATTAAAGATAGGTTCAAGTACAACAACTTTAAATATCGGTGATGTTGCTATTAATGAGTTAGTTATTGGAAATAACGGTTCAGTAAAGCTTGATAATGGGCAATATTTAATAGCTAAAACTACTAATGCTTCAGGTCAAGGTAAAATAATAGCTAACTCTACTGTAATTACTAATGTTGGTGGGAATAATTTTAATATAACAAAGCTTATAGCAGGAACAAATTTAGGTAGTGCGGAAGCTCCACTTTCAGAATTAAATTTTGCTGCACCAACTGCTTTGGCCAGAAGTACTATATTAGATGTGATTGGCGGAGCTAATATATACGCCAATAATATTACTACTAATACTCCTAATACCGGTGGCTTTAGCTTTGTTGGTGGAACAAGTATAATAAGCGGTATAGTTGGTACGCCTGCTAATAAAATCAGCAGCGTACGTTTAGACGGCAATAGTACGGTTCAGTTTGCAGGTAATGCCATTTTTAATGACCATACTTCCATTTCCGGTAATTCTACCTTACAAATCGGTGGTGACTATGCTGCAGACTTTATCGCATCGGATGATAATACCGGTATAGTAGAATTTGTGAACACCGATCTTATTACCGTAACATTAAACAAACAAGCTGGACCTGTTAATGATTTAAAACAAATAACAGTTTCCGGTCGCGGTAACGTAGTGATTAATGAAATAGGTAATGCAGGTAATAACCATGCTATAGAGACTGATACAATTTCTTTTGAAAATGCAAGTTTAGGTACAGTTTTATTCTTAGCTAGCGATACCTCATTAGATGGTTTAACAATTAAAAGTAAAGTAGGTAATGGTACACCAGGTAACTTGAATGTTCCTGCTGTAGTCGTATCAGGTATTGATAGTGTAATCGCTGATGGTCAAGCAATCGGTGATCAACAAAATATCGTAGGTCTAGGTCTTGGAAGCGATAATGGCATAATCGTTAATTCTACTACATTATATGCAGGTATCAGTACTACAAAAAATAATCAAGGTACTGTCACACTTAGCGGCGGTATCCCTAATACCCCTGGTACAATTTACGGTTTAGGTGTAGGGCATGATGATCCAAAGTTAAAGCAAGTAACGTTTACTACAGACTATAACAACTTAGGTAGTATTGTCGCAACTAACGCAACAATTAATGACGATGTAACTGTTACTACAGGTGGTGTAGCCGGGACATATTTCAACGGTACAATTACCCTTGGAAGTGTTAACGGTAACGCTAATATAAGATTTGTTGACCGTACATTTTCTGATCCTAACAGTATGATTGTTACCACTAAAGCTAATAACGGTACTGTAACTTATTTAGGTGGTGCGCGTGTTGGCAATATCGGTGCTTCTGATACTAATGTAGCTTCTGTTAAGTTTACAGGTAATGGTAATGGTGCAGTATTACAAGGAAATATTTATTCAGAAGTCATAGATTTTGGTACTTATAACTTAACTGTTTTAAGTTCTAACGTAATTTTAGGCGGCGGTACTACTGCTATTAACGGTGGAATCAGTCTTCTGACAAATACCTTAACATTTGCAAGCGGTACTTCAACATGGGGAAGCGATACTTCTATTGACACTACCTTAACAGTAGCAAACGGTAATATAGGTCAAATCGTTATTGCGGAAAATGCTCAGGTTAATGCAACAACTACAGGGACTACAACCATTAACGTACAAGATAATGCCAATGCAAATTTCAGCGGTACAAAAACTTATATTTTAATCCAAGGTGGTGCTAGATTTAACGGTACTTTAGGAGGTCCTAACTTTGCTGTAACAGGAAGTAATCGTTTCGTAAATTACGGTTTAATACGTGATGTTAACCAAGATTATGTAATAATACGTACTAACAATACAGCAAACGTAGTTACTAATGATATCGCAAATAGCCCATTTGCAGGTGCACCGGGTGTAGGTCAGAACATTACAACATTTGTAAATGCAACTAATACCGCGGCGTATAATAATCTTCTTTTAGCTAAAAATAATGCTGATTCTGCTAACTTTGTTGGAGCTATTACTACCGATACAAGTGCAGCTGTAACTAATGCACAATTAGATGTAGCTAAAGATATCCAAGCTCAACTTGGTAACAGATTAGGTGCTCTTAGATATTTAGGTACTGCTGAAATGGCTGGACCTGAAGTTAGAGCAATACCGGCTGCGGTTGCTGCAGGTGACGAAGCTGTTGACAATGTAGCTTACGGTATATGGGCAAAACCTTTCTATACTGATACACATCAAAGTAAGAAAGGCGGTTTAGCTGGTTATAAAGCTAAAACCACCGGTGTCGTAGTCGGTTTAGATACGCTAGCTAAGGATAACTTAATGATCGGTGCTGCTATCGGTATCACTAAAACCGATATAAAACACCAAGATTATAAGAAAGGTGATAAAACCGACATTGACGGTTTCTCATTCTCTCTATATGGTGCCCAGCAGCTTGTTAATAACTTCTTTGCTCAAGGTAGTGCAATATTTAGCTTAAACCAAGTGAAGAACAAAAGTCAGCGTTACTTCTTCGATGCTAACGGTAAGATGAATAAACAAATTGCTGCCAGTAATTACGATAACATGACATTCGGTGGTAACTTAATGGTCGGTTATGATTACAACGCAGTGCAAGGTGTATTAGTAACTCCAATGGTAGGGCTTAGATACTTAAAGTCTTCTGACGAAAACTACAAAGAAACCGGTACAACAGTTGCAAACAAGCAGGTTAACAGCAAGTTTAGCGATAGAACCGATTTAATAGTAGGTACTAAAGTAGCCGGTGGTACTATGAATATAACTGATCTTGCGGTATATCCGGAAGCTCACGCTTTTGTAGTTCACAAAGTAAATGGTAGATTATCTCAAACTCAGTCTCAGTTAGATGGACAAGTTACTCCGTTCATCAGCCAGCCTGACAGCACTGCTAAAACATCTTATAATTTAGGTTTCAGTGCAAGTATAAGACCTGATGCTAAGATGGAATACGGAGTCGGTTACGATGCTCAGATTGCAAGTAAATATGTTGCACATCAAGGTACTTTAAAAGTCCGTGTAAACTTCTAAGCGCTCCAGATTAGCAAGTTTATAAGTTCTGCAAGAAAAAGCCCTCTTTGAAAAAAGGGGTTTTTTTATTTTTTCTGCCCGTTTATAGATCTTGTTGTGTGGATATCTAATCGTCATTGCGAGGAGCGAAGCCGACGCGGCAATCCAGAAAAAATAATAAAAAGCTTCTGTAAATCAGAATTTTTTACTGGATTGCTTCGTCGAATTACTGTGTAATTCTTCTCGCAATGACGGAAAAGCAGGTCCACGCAAAATGCCACGCGGGAATGACATCATCTACTTTTCTACCCAGTGCAATATCTTCATTAACTTTTAGTCGAAAAAATATTTTACTTTACAGCTAAAAATTTAAATTAATAAATATTATGAAAAAATATATCTAATTTAGTCGTACCGGTTAGCTATTTTATAAATCATGTATTGCAATTGGAAAAACTAAAAGAAAATCTTAATAAATACAAGCAGTCTAGTGTAGTAGGGGGAAGCGGTATTGGTAAAACGCAGCTTGCTAGGATGTACGCTTATGAAAATAAAGATAACTATAACATAATTTGGTTTATTGATTGTAATCTAAATATAGAGCAGCAATTACTCAAATTATCTAAAGCTATTAATATCGAGGTAAAATCACCGGTGATTTCAGAAGATATGGTAGTGATGAGGAAAGATTTAATAGCTTATCTAGCAAGTCAAGATAAATGGTTGTTGGTGTTTGATAATTTAAAAATAGGCGAGAATAAGAAAATAGAGGATTTTATTTTGGGAATATAACAGTAATATTATAGTTTGTTCTCAAGATGATGAATTATTATCTAATATAATCAAAGCAAATGCTTTCACTAAGTTGGAAACTGCATTACTTGCAAAAAATATATTGGAAAATAAAAATCCGGAATTAATAAATTTTTTGACCCAAGAATTTGGAGGCTATCCGATTCTTGTAGTTCAAGGAACACAAATATTAAATCAAGTACAAGGTTTGAACTTAGAGGAATATAAGAAAAAGATAAAAGCCGCTAAGGATAAAATTGAGCTAAATATAAAACTTGTTAGCAATGAATTAAACCCTAGCGCCAAAAGATTACTAGATGGGATAGCACTGCTTAATAATCAAAGTTTTTCAAAAGAATTATTAAATTCTATTACTGAAGATAAGCATAGTCTAGACAATGATATTTATCAGCTTTCTCAATTTGCTTTGATCTCTAATATTGAACCTAATGAAGTTAATCCGATATTTGAAATGCATGATGTTATAGCTGAAAAAATATTACAAATAAATGGAGATAAAGGAAATAAAGAATATCTTGAACATAATGCTACTAATCTTTTAAATTCTATCCCTCAAAGTTTAGTAAAGGGACGTATTTTTAGAAATGCTAAAACTATACCGGATAATATTGAGATAATTACAAAAAATGCAGAAAAATACGATATATAAAATTTTAGAGTTAAAATTAAATTTATTAATACAATATGCTAATTCTTCCGATTTATATAACTCAAAAAAATTAGTAAATTGGTTTGATCAAAACGATTAAAAAGGTAAATTTAAATTATGGACAATGAATAATGAAGAAAAATTTGCTTATGCTGCATATTTAGGACGCATAGGGTGGTATTATAGAACTTAGTCGGATCCTAAAAAAGCAATTGAATATGATGCGAAAGCTAAGCAGGTATTTGATGAAGTGAAAGGATATGATTCTATAAAATGTAATGTAGTTTTCGGTTCGGCTATATACAATATTCAGCTGGGAAACCTAGAGGAGGCAGCAAAAAATATCCAAATGATAGAAGATATGTTTAATCAAAATCTAGTAGATATAACTGATACGGCAACTATATATTATGAAAAATCTAAATTGTTTAATATTCAAGGTAAAAATTATGAGACCTTGAGAAGAATTAATGATACTATAAATGCATGTATCGAAAACGGCATGAAACCTCAAGATTTATTTCTTATCGGTTCATATCTCATTAAAGTAGATGTATGAAATAATCTTAAGAAACATCAGGAAGCTCTTTCTTTATTAGCACAAGTATATGATATGAATAAATCGAGTAAAAAAGAGGAAAATCAAGTATTTGGACGAATTTTTACTCACAAATCAAGAGCAAAGCTAGGACTCGGTGATGTTACTGAAGCTCTAGAATACGCCAAAAAAGCTAAAGCAATTTTCTTTAATGATCCAACTAGACCTAATAAAGAGGTATTATATCACCGGATATAGATTTGGCAAAAACGTTTGTTGCTGAAGGGGACGCACTAGTGTTACTTAATCAAAATGAGAAGGCGGTAGATGCTTAGGTTACTGCTGAGAATATATATTGGAAACTATAAAGAAAATATGAAAAATGTGTATGAAATAAGTAATATGTATCTTGCAAGCCGCTAAAGCTAGTTGTACTTTACCTAAGAAATGTTGGTATGAAAGATTCTGTAATAATCAGATAGAAAAATTCGGAGCTGAGCATCCGAATAGTATAATAAACCTTAAATGTGATGACTCGAATTAGCTAGAATTGTTTCTGATTAGTGCAATAAAAAAACCGGAAGCGGTAAGAATAATTCCAAGCCAAATAAAACTCATCATTGGCTTGTAATATATTTTAGCATGAATTATATCGCCGTCTATATTACTTAAAACTGCGTAAAGATCATATGATAAGTAAGAATATATATCGCTTTCTTGCGATAAACTCTTTTCAACTATATAAAGCCTATTTTCCGGTTTTAATATAGTTATATTACGGCTATTATCCTCAAGCCAAAATTCAGCGATTTGTCTATAATAATTTTTACCTTGAGCGAACTTAATATTTTGCAATGTTACTTTAAATTTGTTAAATGTTTTACTTGTGCCTACTTCTCCGGTAAAATCCATTTCACCTTGTAATAATGAATTCATGGTAATACTGAAAGTAACTAGTGCAAAACCAAAATGCCCAAGGATCATACTAGCAGCACTTGCTTTAAGTCTATTTTTAAAATAATTAGTTTTAACCAAAAGATAATGCATATTATGAAGCATCAAAAATATCGATGTGATTATAGTTAAAATCGATATAACACTAAATGTTACTTTTAATGATATTAAATAAGTAATTATTAGAGATAATATTAGAATTATAATATGTTTTTTAATAGAGCTGCTGGTAGTAAATAATCCTAGAGTACAAAGAATAGGGATAACGAATATAATAAAATTATTAACAAAAAATGTTTCACTAATAATGATTGGTTTATCGTCAAATAAAGAGTAAATTGGTGGATAAAGTGTGGCAGCTATTAGCACAATGAGGCTAAGTAAGAAGAATGTATTGCCAAGGAGTATGCATTTTTCTATTCTTGTCATCCCACGGCTTGACCGCGGGATCCAGTTAAAAGTATGATCAATTGTTTTTGGGATCCCGCGGTCAAGCCGTGGGATGACACAGAGTCCACCAATCCCCATAATCAAAAATATCCCAAGCAAGTATATTCCCCTCTCAGGTGAGAATACAAAAGAGTGAATTGAAGTAATAAAACCGGAACGTACTAAAAAAGTACTAAATACAACTAACAGAAAAGTAGTAAGTGATAAAAGCATAGTCCAGCTTTGCATACGTCCAGTTTTTGTTGTTACAATTATAGAATGATGTAGCATAATTCCGGATAACCAAGGGAATAGCGAAATATTTTCTACCGGATCAAAAAACCAAAATCCACCCCAGCCGAGTTCTCTATATGCCCACCAAGAACCAAGGCTAATTCCTATGGTAGTAAATAAGATACCGATATTGGAAAATGTTTTGAGAAGTTTTATGTCATTCCCGCGTAGGCGGGAATCCAGTAAAAATTTTATAAAAGAAGCAATGGATTCCTGCCTATGCGGGAATGACATAGCGGCACAAACAATAGTAAAAGGCACTAAATAGCTGACATAGCCTAAATAAAGCAGAGGAGGATGGATGCTCAAAGCAATATCTTGTAGCATCGGGTTTAAGCCTAATCCTTCTTTAGGAGCAAAAGAAAATACGTTAAAAGGATTGGAAGTAAAATAAATAAAACTGCTAAAAAGTAATTGTATAGCTGATAATATGATGATAGATAAAAGTTGAAGCTGTTTATCTTTAACTAAAAATATATAACAGCAACTAACGATTTGTAATAAACAAAACCATAATAACATTGAGCCTTCATGGCTCGACCAACTGCCGGCTATTTGATATATTAAAGGTTTTAAAGTACTGGAATTTAAGAAAACGTTTTGTAGTGAAAAGTCAGAAGTGATAAAGGCATAGATTAGGGTAAAAAAGGCAAGTATAGCACATGAGGCTGCTATGTAGAAGGGGAGTATGGTTGTTATCCCGTGGCTTGACCGCGGAATCCATTTATTAATTATTTTGTTGGATCCTGTGGTCAAGCCACGGGATGACAAAGGTACATAAATAATCGATATCCCGCTTAAGCACATAGTTGTTAGCAGTAAAAAATTACCGATGTCACTCACTGCTTATTGTTTCCTCGGTAGTAGGTAATACGGTAATTTTTACACTATCAATCTTATTGGCAATTTTCTTTAAAATTATTATTTTAAAGTTAAATATTTCAATTACTTCTCCTTGATTTGGAATTCTAGCAATTTTATGGATTATTAATCCTGCTATAGTGTTTGCATCCTCATCCGATAAATTCCAATCAAGTTCTCGGTTAATATCTCTAATAGTCGTAGTTCCTTTTATAATGAACTCGGTATCAGACTTCTTGATAATTTCATTATTAAGCCTATCATGTTCATCGGTAATAGGTCCTACGATTTCTTCTATAACATCTTCAAGAGTAATAATTCCCTGTAAATCGCCATATTCATCTACAACACAAGCAAAATGATTATTACGTTCTCTAAATGCATGTAGCTGGTCTACTACAAGTGCGTTCTCAGGGATAAACCAAGGTGGAGTTAGAAGTGTATTAATATCAACTTTTTTTGCATCATTATTATTTTCGTATAATGTCTTAAGCAAATCTTTTAGATTGAGAATCCCTATTATATTATCTCTATTATCTTGCCATAAAGGTATACGTGTATGAGTGCCAGATAATAAAGTTTTAATTATCACTTCATGAGGTAGGTCGATATTAAGTGCTATAATACTACTTCTGTGAGTCATAATTTCCGATACCGTCATATTACGTATATCTAATATCCCGCCGAGCATATTACGATCGGATTTATACACTCCGCCTTCTTGGTGGTAATGCTCAATCACGCCTCTTACTTCTTCCGTTCCTGATATTTGAGGACTTAAATTAATACGAAATATGAAGCAAAATATTTTTGTAATGTAATCAAGAGCAATATTAATAGGTTTAAAAAGCTTTAAAAATATTACGATAGTTGAAGCCATTTTTAATGCTAATTGTTCAGGTTTAGCAACGGCTATTGCTTTCGGTACTACTTCGGCAAAAACAATAATTATAAAAGCCATAACGCCGGAAGCAACAATAGGTCCATTATCTCCAAGAAAGCTAATAAAGAGAGTAGTAGCAATAGTAGTACAAACAGTATTGATTAGGCTATTACCGATTAGTAGGGTTCCTATGACTTTTTCTTTTTTCTTAAGAACCTCTAAAACTGTTTTAGCACGCTTATTACCGGTGATTTTAAGCTTATGAATCTTCCCTGGGGAAGAAGCGGTAATAGCAGTTTCGGTAGCAGCAAATAAAGCAGATAAGGCGATCATTATTATAATAACGATCACAAGTATGGTAGTCATTCTTGTTAAATATAAATTAACTATAAATGATTATATTAGGAATTAGAAATTTTGCCTAATGTTTTTTTATTATACTACGATAGAACTTCAAAAATTGGCTATGTCGTAGAGCTGCGGTACTCACGTAATAAGTCTACGATCCTCGCCTTGTGGATTTCTTGCTCTTTTTAAAGTTGGATCAAGATACTACTTATTCTTATAAGAGTATATTAGAGTCGTCTAGAGTGATCATTTGTTTTTTGATTCTTCTAAAAAGAGGCGTGATGAAATATAGAGAATTTATTCTTATCTAATATTTGCTTCCAGTATATTTTTTATATCATCTTCAGTGTATAAATACTCAGGTTGTTTTATATTTTCTATATTATAAATCCCTGCTTGAGCTTCAGTATCTTCAGTATTTATAACCGGTGATGATTTTTTAGGTATTTTTGACTTTATTAGCGATTTAATTAATTGTTTTTCTGCTTGCAGAGATTCTTCATACATTTTTTGTGTAATTCCTGGTTCTTCCCAGGGTTTTGTATTACTCACAGAAGCTTGTTGCTTCGGTTGAGTTATAGAAGGGACAGCAACCACTTGCTGTTCTTGCGTCATTGCTTCCGTAGTTGGAGTTGTGGATTCTTGAGTTTTAGGCTCTTCTTTTTTGCCGAATATTGTTTCTTTAAAACTAGTTACTATATCTTTAAAATAGTTAAAAACTCTTCTAAAAAAACTTGCTGTTGTGGTTGGTTTTCTTGTAGAGGTTCATATGGTGTTGTTTGTTCTTTTTGTATATCCTCAGCTCTATCATTTATAACCTTCTTTGTATTAAAATTAAAGTCAATAGGATTTACCTCAGTTTTACCTAAATCTTTTTGACATTGGTTAGATATTTGTGATAAATATTTTTAAAAGTTTTCAACAGCATTATTTGGATCTTTTAAGATTTCATTAATTTCAAGTTTCAATCCGTAAATTTGATCTTCATAGGTAATACCTAATGTAGCAGTTATAAGATTTGTTGCTTCATCCGTAGAGATAGGCCAAGTTTCTATAATTACTCTACCACCTTGATTTTTAGCTGTTTTTATGAGTTTGTCTAATTTTGCTTTGTCAGGTATCGTACCGGAGAGCAACTGGTCAATTTCACGATCATATACAAGATTGTTAAAAACAGATGTTACTAAACTTATATCCGTAATTGTAGTGGCTTTGTCTTTTGGTACTATACCATCGGCTATAGCTAAATTTTGATCTGTTTCATTTGTGAAAAAAACATGATCAACTTTTTCCATAACTTGCTTCCAATAAGCTTCCAGCTCAGGATTTTGGTTTAATGAATTATATTGATCAAAAGTAATAGTAGTTTTTATATTTAAATTTTGTGAATTAATTAAATCTTGTACCCGACAAATTAGTTTTACATTATTATTGTTAAGTTGAATGTTAAAAATCGATGTTTTACCCTCTTTGCGGGATTTTTCTAAGATTTCTGAAAAAATACGTTCTTTATCAGATATATGTGATTCTTTATTAACTTGAAGTGGGATAATAGGTAGTTTATTTTGAGCTTCCTGATTGTTTATTCTTTCTAATATCTGATCTTTATTGCCAAGTATAAAGAGTAAATATAATAGGCTCAGCCATTACTAACCTTTATTCAAAGAATCTATATATAATTATTAAAATTTTTGAGCTTTATCAAGTTATATTTAATAATCCGTGATTTAGCTTATATAATTTATCCATTTTATGTGCTAACTCATGGTTATGTGTTACCATAATGACGGCGGTATTTTGTTCTCTTGCTACTTTTAAAAATAAATTAAATACTTCATTTGTGGTTTTGGGGTCTAAATTACCTGTTGGTTCATCCGCCAAAATAATTTTCGGCTTATTAATTAAGCTCCGAGCTATAGCGATCCGTTGTTGTTCTCCTCCCGATAATTCTCCGGGCATATTATAGAGTTTTTGCCCAAGTCCTAAATCATCTAATATCTTTGTCGCATCTTCTATTGCTTCTTTTTGATCAAGACCGCTAATAAGTCTTGGCATAATAACATTGTCAAGAGCGGTAAAATCTTTAAGTAGGTGATGTTGTTGATAGATAAAACCTAAATAATGAAGACGAATGAGATGATATTTTTGATACTTGCTATTTGGTATGATGACTTGACCGTTTGTAGGTTTATCAAGCAAGCCAGCAATATGTAGTAAAGTCGATTTGCCGCTACCTGAAGAACCTATTATAGCGATTAATTCACCTTCATTAACCATTAGATTAAGATCATCTAGTACTCTCACAATAGTTTTGCCTTGGCTGTAATGTTTTGAGATATTTTTTAAAATAAGGACTGTATTATTCATATCTTAGGGCATCCACGGGATTTAATTTTGAGGCTCTATAAGAAGGATAAATTGTCGCAAGAAAACACAATATTATAGATAAAGAGGTAATTAACATAATATCCTCAGCTCTTACTTTTGAAGGTAAACTATAAAGAAAATAAATAGCTGCTTCAAAAATTTTAGTACCTGTTATACGCTCCAAATAATTTTTGATAGTTTGAATATTATAAGAGAAAGTAACACCAAGGATTACACCTAGTGTCGTGCCAAGTAATCCTATAAACATTCCGTTATAGATAAAAATAAGCATTATTTGCTTAGTGCTTGCTCCCATAGTTCTAAGAATTGCAATATCTGAAGTTTTATCTTTAACAAGCATAAATAAGCTTGAAATAATATTAAATGCAGCAACCGTAATAATTAAAGATAGAATAGTAAACATAGCCGTACGCTCAACAGCAAGGGCACTTAAAAATTGTGAATTTAAGGTTTGCCAATTAAATACGTATAGGTTTGGACCTAATAATGATTGTATTTTATATGAATATGCGAGAGCTTTATCGGGGTCTAGACTATTAATTTCGATTAAATTAATATCGTCACCGAGAGATAAGAAATTTTGTGCTGCGGTAAGCGGCATTAATATCGTTGTCAAATCATAATCATACATACCGCTATTGAAAATTGCGATAACTTTAAATTCTTTTGATCTTGGCATACTGCCAAAGGCGGTAGAAACTGAATTCGGTGAAATTAATCTAATCTTATCCCCAACAGTTACTCCTAAATTGCTTGCTAATTGTTCTCCGAGTGCTATTACGTTTTTGCCGTGAAAATTATCAAAACTACCAAAATTTACATTTTTAAAAATTTCATTTCTTAAACTTAAATCCTTTAATTTCATACCTTTAATAAGCACACCGCTATTATTACTTTTACCAAGAGCTAGAGCTTGACCGTGAGCAATGAATGTTACATGTTTTACGTAATCTTGTTTTAGGAGTTTAGTGTTAATTTTTTCATAGTTATCAATACTACCGCCTTGCCGATTTATTACTATATCCCCATTTAACCCAATAATATTTTTAGTAAGCTCTATATGAAAACCGTTCATAACGGACATGACTACTATCAATGCTGCAACGCCAATCATTACACCTACTAAAGAAAAGGCAGAAATAATAGAAACAAATTTTTCGTTTTTCTTAGCTCTAAAATATCTGAAAGCTATCTTGAAAATAAAATTGTTATTGATCATTATTTTACATCCAAACTGTCATTGCGAGGAGCGAAGCGACGCGGCAATCTAGTTTTTATTTCCTGAGAGATTGCCACGCTCCTTGTGGTCGCTCACAATGACGAAACAAAGACCTCTACACCCTATCAGAAATCTCAAAGACTTTATCGTACTTAAATAATTTAGGTAATGTTACTAACCCAAATAGCGTAACAATGGATATAGTAATGCCAAGAGGGGTAAAAGTACCGTTATATAAAAATCCTACTAATTGCAACCCAAATGCCGTTAAAATCAATCTAGCCGCAGTAAATATAGCCGTCATTCGAGCTTTGCCGTCTGGAATAGCTTCTAAAAGCAGTGGCCATAATATGTTAAGCGGATATGTCGCGCCAAGAGATAATAATAAAGTCACTATTGTTATAGTTAAAGGATTATTAATATTATAGATAACTAATATACTATTTCCTAGTAGGAATAGTATTATAAATATAACTCCAAAATAGAAGCAATTTCTAATGCCAAATTTTTTAAAACAATAACCACTTGAAAAGCTCATAATTGAGAATATAGCCGCTATTGCTCCTTGATAAAGTCCGAAATATTCTAAAGTTACACCTAAATCTTTCATATATAAAATAGGAGCAATCCCAATAAATATCCAATATCCTTGTGCAAGAAATATCATTGTAAGTATATAATATATAGCTTTTGGCGATTTGAAGATAGGTATATATTCTTTTAAGGAAATACGTATTTTTTTATTAACTTTTCTTTTCGGAATAAATAATATACCAAGAATGAGACTAATCAAACCTACTATAAGCAATAAAACAAAATTACCACGCCAGCCCCAAAATAAATTGATGTAGCTACCTATAACCGGTGCTATTGCCATAGAAAGTGTAATAGTGCCGTTTAAAACCCCCATTAATTTTTGCTGCTCTTGTACCGAATAAATATCGGCAAGAACAACATATACTAGCACTGCAACCGATGATATCCCACATCCTTGCAAAAATCTGCCAAATAATATGGCTTCATAATTATTTGCAAATACACAAAATAAACTACCAAGATTAAAAATCAGTAAACCGAGTATAATAATCGGTTTGCGTCCGTACCTATCTCCTAAATTACCGACTATAAGCGAAGTAATACAATAAGCGGTTAGATTTACACCGAGTAGTAGTTCCGTCATAAAAGTTGAAAGGTTGAATGTATCTTGTATTTCAGGGAAGCTTGGAACGAATAAATCTACTTCTGCTCCGGCGAGTATTTCCATGATGATTATGGTAATAAGTAATTTCATAAGTAATTGTTAGTTTTAGATTGCATTAACGATATCATTCCAGCGAGGCGTTGCTGCGTGGATCGATTCCATCCCTGTCATCCTACGATTTGATCGCGTGATCCAGTCTTTATGTAACTTTTTCTGGATGGCGTGGTCAAACCACGGCATGACAATAATTCATTTCTTACTGGATTACTGCTTCCACAGGAATGACAATGTATTGTTTTACTAAAGAAAGAATAAACGAATATTTATACTCGTCTAGCAATTTTTATGTATCAAGAGTATATACATGACACGATAACAGGAAGTGAAAGCAGAAACTTCTAGTGATATATGTTAAGAATAATTATTCCTAACATATGGGATTATTAACAAAATAAATTTTAAAGCTAATTAAATTTACTTTTACTGTAAATTATAAAACTTTTTTGAAATAGGATTAACTATTCTTTTAAAAATCTTATTAATTTTCGCTAAAAATTCTTTTTAATTATCAATTAGAATTATTTTGTTAACAGTTCCCTATCAATTTTAAAAATCAATTAAAATATTACTGATTAATTCCTAAAGCTTGTTTTTGAGCATCGGTAGCATGCTCCATTACCCACTTTTGGACATCAGGACTTAACGTATTATACTGATCTGCTGTTAAGCTAGCAACCCAAGCTTGTTGATCGTCAGTACTCATAGCTTGTATTTGGGCTGTTGTAACTGAAGCTGGGTCAGGTCTTTGCGTTGATGAAGCAAATACTGGGCTTGCGAAAGCTAAAATTAATAAAATTTTTAATAAACTTTTCATTTTGTAAACCTTTTTTATTTTGTAATTGCGATTATAACAAGGCTACAGTAGCTTTCAAGCTAAATTATATTAAACATTTAAATTTTTTATACTAATAGAACTTTTATTGTGACAAATATATCAATTATATGCTGTATTGTCATACCCGTGAGGTATTGTTGAGTGGACCGGTTTATTCGTCATTGCAAGGAAATTGCATAGCAATTGACGAAGCAATCTAATAAAAAATTCTGATTTACAGAATTTTTTTAATCTTTTTCTAGATTGCACGCAGTCTATGACTGCTCGCAATGACGGGGTGGTATTCCACGCAACAATGACATAGCCCTTTATACTGTTAACTGTTCTCTGCAAATATTGCGATAGATTTCTGAGTTTTTAGATAAATTATTATGTGATCCTTCAGCAACTATTTCGCCTTTATCTACTACTAAGATATTATCAGCAGATTCTATACTACTAATCCGGTGGGCAATTGATATAATAATTTTTCCTTTCATTATGTTTCTTATAGAATTTAATAATTTCTGCTCGCTCATCGTATCTAAAGCACTCATTGCTTCATCAAGAAGTAGGATTTGTGGTTTATGTAGTAATGCTCTAGCAATGGCTATCCTTTGTTTTTGTCCTCCTGATAATCGAACGCCTTTTTCACCTATTTTAGCATTGATGCCGTCATGAAGTGTAGCAGAAAATTCTTCTATTCCGGTAATTTTTAGTATCTCATTTATTTCGTCGTCGTTTGCTTCATTATTACCGAATATAATATTAGACCTTATAGTGCCGGAAAAAATGCTAGCTTCTTGAGGAATATAGGCAATTAATGTACGAATTTCAGTAGGATTTAAGAGAGTTATATCTTGATCGTTAATAAAAATAGTACCGCTTTCTTGCCGGTAAAAACTTAGCAATAACTGCATCAAAGTACTTTTTCCTCCGCCTGATCTTCCTACAATACCAACAAACTTATTAGAATTGATCTTAAAAGACATATTATGGATAATTCTTAAATTAGGTCTTGAATGATAGGTAAAATCAACATTTCTAAATTCTATTGATACTGCGTCGGCATTATTTAACTCTAAATAATTATTATGTGTTATAGGCGTCTTATCTATAATTTTAATTATTCGCTCAAGGGCTGTAACAGGCAAATGTATTTCGCTTAGTAGCTCAAAAATGCTGCTGCAGCTAACTCCGGCAATAATTGCATAATAAATAAACGATATAATTTGTCCTGCAGATAAATTCCCTTTGACTATATCCAAAGCTCCAATCCAAACAACTAAAGTAATTGCAAGAAATATAACGGCTATTGAAATTGCAAAGAATAAAGCACGAATTTTTAAACGGGTTTTGCAGTATGTTAAATAGTTTTGTAGTTTAGTATCAAAAGCGGCAATTTTATTTGTTTGATTGTTAAAAACATAGATAGTTCTAATATTATTAAAAGTTTCATCAATATCCGATGCTAAAAGTGACTTAGATTCTAGAGCTTTTTTAGATAAAGCCTTAACATGCTTGCCGAATTTAATTAAAGGCATTAATAAGATAGGAATGGTAATAATTACTATAGAAGCGAGTTTAAAGCTTTCAAAAAACATTAAAGTAACGCCGCCAATTAACATCACTGAATTGCGAATAAAAAAAGATAAGAAATTAACTATGAGCGTAGATATTTGATCTATATCATTTGTTAGGCGTGAAATTATATCGCCGATTTTTAGTTCTTCAAACTCTTCAATTTCATAATTCATTAAATTACTATAAGCATCTTTTCTTATTTGATTAACTGCCTTTTCAGCAATATTATTGATAAAATATGAACGGAAAAAACTAGCAATACTTAAGATGATAATTAATAAACAAATATATAATATAGATTTATCAACCGATAAAATATGGCCTTGGCTTAAGCCGTTATCAACTAAATTCCTAAAAACACTACCGATTAGTAATAATGAAGCTGATACGCTAAGTAAAGAAATCATAACGATGATCAAGTCTTTTTTATAGAACTTTAAATACTTAATCATTCTACATAAAAGTTTGATATCCATAAGAAAAAATGTCATTGCAAGTGACTAAAAAGAGTGTGGCAATCTCAGGACATTTGTGCTAGATTGCCGCGTCGCTTCGCTCCTCGCAATGACGGCAACAATCCAAAAATATGGGGCGAGTGACGGGTTTCGAACCCGCGACCCTCAGAACCACAACCTGATGCTCTAACCAACTGAGCTACACCCGCCATAAATTAACAACGTAAATTTAGATTATCAGAAGGATTTAGTCAAGAATATTTATCGTATTAACATTTGACTTATATATTGTAACTATATATAGTTACAATATGAATCAGTATATAACACTTATAAATAAAGCTAAACAAAATCCTAAAGGATTCAGTGTCTCTGAATTTCATACTTTAATGATTCAGTGTGGTTGGATTAAAGATAGACAAAAAGGTAGCCATCAGATTTGGTACTTACCAAAAGGAGATAGATTATCTATTCAAACTTTTGGAAATATGGCAAAAGAATATCAAGTTTGACAATTTTTAAACTTTGAAAAAGGAAATGAAGATGAAAACAAATGACGCATTTGACGGGTTTACTATAGAGCTTTTTAAAGATCAGGATGGAGATTGGCTAGCAAGATTTGAAGAGCTACCGAACGTATCGGCTTTTGGCAATTCGCCTGAAAAAGCACTACAAGAATTACAACAAGCTTGGACTTTAATGAAAGAAAGTTATATAAGTCATAATCAATCTATTCCTTTAGCACCCTTTAGGAAAGAGTATAGCGGGCAGTTTAATGTTAGAGTAGATAAACGTGTGCATCGAGCTTTAGTACTTGAAGCACTTAGAGCAAAAATTAGTTTAAATGCTCTAGTATCTCAAAAATTAACTTTATCGGTAAACAATGAAAAAAGCAGTTATTCTAGTTAGCGGTGGGGCAGACTCTGCTACGGTTCTTGCGATAGCAAGAGAAATGGGGTATGAAATTCATGCTATGAGTTTTAATTACGGACAATGTAATAATGCAGAGCTTCGGAAAGTTAAGGAGCTTATAAAAGAATATAACGTCAAGCAGCATAAGATTGTTGATATAGATTTACGAGCTTTCGGTGGTTCTGCTTTAACCGATGATAATATAGATGTTCCGCATTATCACGATGTAAACGAACTACCTGAAGATGTGCCGGTTACTTACGTGCCTGCTCGTAATACGATATTTTTAAGCTATGCACTAGGGTATGCAGAAGTAATAGGAGAAAAAGATATTTTTATAGGTGTGCATACAAGCGATTCGGCAAATTATCCTGATTGTCGTCCTAAATATATTAAATCTTTTGAAAAAATGGCAAATTTAGCAACCAGTATGGGCATACAGGGTAAAAAAATTACTATTCATACGCCTTTAATTGATATGACTAAAGAGCAAATAATTAGAACCGGTCTTAAGCTTGGTGTAGATTACAAAAATACTATATCATGTTATGAACCTACTGAAGATGATTCATCTTGCGGTAATTGCCTTGCTTGTAGGATAAGGCTTGATGCTTTTAAAAAGAATAATATACAAGACCCAATTAAATATGTATGATAAATACTGCTTGTATTTCAAGAATTGCTCTTTCATTTTATCAAGGACTCGTGATGCTCACGTACTATGTGTATGCTCCCGCTCACTCGCCTATCAAAATATGAAATACAAGCAAGTATAACGACTTGAAGTATTATGATAGATAGAGGATATTTATATGCTCCTTTTCCTGTACTTGATTTAGAAAATATAGTACTAAGGGAATTAGCGGAAAGTGATGTACAAGATTATTTTAATTATATGAGTAAGTCGGACATGGCTATTTATATAACTGATAGTAATAGACCTAAAGACTTAGAAGAAGCTAGAGAAGAAATACGTTATTGGTCTAGTTTATATAAAAATCATAGAAGCTTTTATTGGGGAATTGCCCTTAAAGACGATAATAAATTAATAGGTACTGCCGGTTTTAATATAATAAATCTAGAACATCATAGAGCAGAGATAAGTTATGATCTAGATCCTAATTTTTGGGGTCAAGGTATGATGTTAAAATCTATAAAGAATATTTTAAAATTTGCTGATTATATAGGCATTGTAAGAGTCCAAGCAACAGTAATTACTGATAATTTTCGTTCAATTAATCTTCTTGAGAGATGCGGTTTTGCTAGGGAGGGAATCCTTAAGAAATACGAAATAGTTGCAAATGAGCATAAAGATTATTATATGTATGGTAGGGTTGTATGAATTGTACTGTCATCCCGTGGTCAAGCCACGGGATGACAGTGAGTATAAACATAAAAAAGAAAGTTAATGGTAGTAGAAGCTGATAAAAAAGAATTGATTTGTTCGTTTTGTAGTAAAAAACAACATGAAGTAAAAAAACTGATAGCAGGTCCTGCAGTATTTATTTGTGATGAATGTATAGATTTATGTACGGATATTATGAAAGAAGAAAGTAAAGTTGCGTTAAAGCAAATTACTTCTTCAATTCCAACGCCGCAAAAAATATGTGCAATTCTAAACGATTACGTAGTTGGGCAAGACCAAGCTAAAAAGATTTTAGCAGTAGCGGTTTATAACCATTATAAGAGACTTGAATATGTACAATCCGGCAATAATGATGTTGAGCTTAATAAGTCAAATATTTTATTGATTGGTCCTACCGGTTCAGGAAAAACTTTACTTGCTCAAACGCTTGCTAAAATTCTAGACGTACCTTTTACTATAGCGGATGCTACTTCTTTAACGGAAGCCGGTTATGTCGGTGAAGATGTTGAGAATATATTACTACGCTTATTGATAGCAGCTGAGTTTAATATAGCAAAAGCACAAAAAGGTATAATTTATATTGACGAGGTTGATAAAATTGCCCGTAAATTGGAGAATCCTTCTATTACACGGGATGTATCGGGCGAAGGAGTACAGCAGGCATTACTTAAAATTATGGAAGGAACAGTTGCTTCCGTGCCTCCTCAAGGCGGTAGGAAACACCCGCAACAAGATTTCGTACAGTTAGATACTTCAAATATCTTATTTATTTGTGGTGGTGCTTTTATGGGGGTTGATAGCATTATAACCTCAAGAACTAATCATAGTTCTATAGGCTTTGCAGCTAATGTAAATATAGATAAAGAGAAAAATAATAGTGAGATTCTTAAATCCCTAGAGATTGAGGATTTAACTAAATTCGGTTTAATCCCTGAATTTATCGGTAGGTTACCTATCGTGACTACTTTAGATGAGTTAGACAAAGAAGCTTTAATTACAATTCTCACTAAGCCTAAGAACGCCATAGTAAAGCAATATAAGAAACAATTTGAGCTTGATGATACTGAGCTTGTAATTGAGAATTCTGCACTAGAAGCTATTGCTGAAAAAGCTTTAGCTAAAAAGACTGGAGCAAGAGGGCTTCGTTCAATACTTGAGCATCTTTTGCTTGATAGTATGTATAAAGTTGCTGAGCTAAAAAAACAGCGTGTTACTATTACAAAAGAGGTAGTTAACGGCTTAGTAGAACCGATAATGACCTCTCTTATTTCTACAAAATCAAACAAAAAACAACCGATTATTGAAGATATACCGGCGTAAATATTGTTTCCTCTCTATGTAATTCTTACGGGTTGCCTACGTGTATCGCAAAACGCATTCGGTGTCATCCCGTGGCTTGACCACGGTATCTAAAAAACAGCTTAAAGTACCAATAATTTTAGTATTTTTAACTGGATCCCGTGGTCAAGCCACGGGATGACACCGAATAGTTATCCTAAACTAGTATTATAACGGTTTAAATACCATTAAGAAAAAAATAATAATCAAACTGATAAATGCTTGCCAGCCTAGGTAGAACCATAATTTAAATAATTTATAATATTTTTCCGGTAGGGGAGTTCACTGTTTTTATGTTTCAAGTGCCATATTTCGTAGTTGAATTTGAATCCATACCACCGGAAGCCAACAACTACCGGCGATTATATATCCGATATAAGTTAAGATAAGCCATAAATTAGAATAATTATAGCCAAGCATATTTATAATATTATGCCGCTAACCGGTTGAATTATCACAGTTGGAGTAGTACAAAGAAGATCAGCTATAACTGTAGTGCGAGCTACATATGCCTTTGCATTCAAATCGCCGGTTTTATTTGCCCACCACATAAAAAAAGCAGTACCGATTCTAGTACCAAATAGAATGGTAGAGCTAATAATATGAATAGTTTTTATAAAAAGATAATCCATTATTTATCTCGTTCTATCGCCATTAATACTAAAGTAAGTAATATTATTGGAATATTTTTAAATATCGGACCAAGCGGATCTAGCAACAATATTGGCTTAAGATATGTTAATAGTAGAGTATAAGTTAGTATTAATAAAATTTGTAAACTACATATTCTACTTATTTTATTTTTGATAATTAGTAGCATGCCAAGAATAATATCCGTAAAGCAGCTTCCATATAATATGTAAGGTGCTATTTGTTTATTAAATCCTAGTGATATTATAATTTGCATACTAGCATCATCAGCAAAAATGCTTGAAATAATTCCTGTCATGATCCAAAATAACCCTAAGACAATTTTTATCACAGGTTTTAGCAAATAAAGCCTAGCGTGCCATATGGATTGTACGGTTAAAGGTTTGGTTGCAAAACCTTGTTGCAAGTTTCTAGGGATTATAGAAGTAAAATCGATAAAATCTTTTTTATCAGCAATATTAGGTTGAAGTAATATATTATACGCAGTAGAATTAATAGGTCCTATTTTTAGAAAATTCCCTAATTTAGCTGCTATTTTAATGAATATTAGAGGAATTTTAATTAGTCTTCCAGGATTACTCCAAGCCATCTTCTAAATCCAAGCAAGATATCCTTCATGGTAACTATGTCTGGTCCAACTATTTTTAATAATTTGTGGATTTTTCCTTCCATTCCTATACAGTGAATAATTACTTTCGTTAAATCATCAATATGAATAGGTTGAAATTGTTGTAAACCATCGCCTATTAAAGGAATAAAATACGGTAATGTTGCAAGATCCCTAAATAGTGAGGTACCACCGTAATAACCACTTTCGTAAACAAGAGATGGCTGTAAAATCACCCAATCTATATTTTCTAATTTTTGTAAATATTCTTCAGTTGCTTTTTTAGTTAAAGCATAAGCAGTGTTTTTTTCATCATCTATTCCAAGAGCTGCAATATGCATAATTCTTTTTATGTTAGTAAGGGTGCAAGCCTTAAATAGAGCATTTGGACCATTGACATGAACATTTTCAATATTATTGCATAACTAGATGTTAATACACCTGATACATTAATAACTATATCTATGTTATTTAATCTATTTATCCAGTTTTGTGGTGTTAGCTCTATATTAAAATTACAATATATCACTTCTGTAGTAGGGCATTTTGTCCTGCTAGATTCAACATCTCTAATACAGCATATTACTTGAAAAAATGGTATATATCGCAATGATCTATATCAGGGGCTTTATTATAATTTTTGTCCCTTTGATTACAGAAACAGTTAGAAAAGTACAGTTATACTGTACAGCTTCCTAAAAATCCAAATGTTCCTTACAGAATTGCAATATTATGCAGACATGATCGTTTGGCCTATATGAGGATACAGCAAGCAGCGAATAATCTTGGGTGGGCATCATTATTTATTTCAATAAGCACTAATATGCATCCGATAGATATTTTAAGAATGTATAGTATAGTTAGGCAATTTAATCCTGATTTTACTATATCTGCAGCTGATTTTGGTAAGGTTGGGGATATTAGACACTATTTTATTTTACATTTTTCTTGTCTGAGAAATAATGCTAAATATTTGATAGATATTGCTTTGGTTCCCTATTATTGTCCTAAACCTATTAAATCTGATGGATTGCTTGCTGTTACGGATTTTTAAAAAATTAATCAATATTATGAAGATATGTCCATACCTATAATTGATTTCAAGTTTTCACGAACTAAAACAGAGTTTATTAAAATTAATTATTCGAGGTTATTTATGTGTGGTTATAATTAGGATAATACTCGCTCTGGTCTCAAATATAAAAAATTATATAAACTACTTGATAAACGTAAGGATGTATACATGTATGGTCCTAGAGCAGGTTGGTTACTGCTTAATTCCTATAGAGGATTTATACCTTATGACGATCAGTTATTTGTTGATACAATAAGAAAAAGTGGTATTGGTTTAGCATTGCATTCAGAAGATTATATTATGGACAACTTTCCTTCCGGACGAGTTTTAGAACTTGTGAGTTCTTCAGCATTGGTAATTATTGACGAAATGCCATGGGCAAAAGAAACTTTTGGTGATAATATATTATATATAGAAACTTTAAACAAATCTCCTGAGGAAATATACTCTAAAATAAATCAGCATTTAGAATGGATTAAGTCTCATCCTGAAGAAGCTTATGAAAAGGCAAAAAAAAGCTCATCAGATTTATCTCGATAAATTTACTATGGAACAAATCCTTACACACGTAGCTAATATGCATAATAATATTGTAAGCCGGGAGCATTAGGGGGTAGAGAGTATATAAAGTTATACTTTTTTTATGATTATTTGGGGAACAATAAATGTGTACGACTCTTTATTTATCCGTTTTTTTAATTATAGATTTTTACCTGTAGCAAAAATTACTAAACTGGATGTTATTAGTGATGAAAACCTGCAGGTCGGTAAGTTGGAGATGAGTAAACATAAGGTTGTTTTTGCTAGCATTACTAAGGAGTAATGCTCCTCATTTACCAAACTCAATGCGTCATATAGAATATATAGGACAGTTTTTTCAGATTACGGAATAATAATTTTTGAAAATGATTCTACCGATTCTACAAAATTAATGTTAAACTTGTGGCAGTTAATAAATCATAAAGTAAAAATTATATCACAGGACTGTTTTAACCAAAACAGAACTTCTATAAAGCTCCTAGCGGATATGATATAATAATTATTCTCGATATGGATATAGGTTACGGTATTGATATTAGGGGAATATGAGACAGTTTTAGCAAAATTGATCGTTGGGCTGTTGTATGCTCAAACGGAATATTTAACCATCAAGGGCAAATGTATGATGCTTGCGCATTTCGTAATGAAGAATTTTCCTATACACCACACGAGTATAGCCTAAAAACCGGTAAGAGTTATTTTGATACGGCAAACCTTGCTCTAATGCAGAAAATATATCCTCCGGATTCAGATTTACTACCGGTAAATTCGTGTTTTAAGAGTCTTGCCATATAAAAAAATTCTTCGAAAACTGTTTTTACGATTCTATAAAAGAAGATTGAGAACATGTGTATCTGCATGAGTGTATGCGTTCTAAGCATAATGCAAGGATATGTATGAATCCAGCACAAATTATCCGTTATGAGCATTATAGGTAAAGTTATAGTATACCTCTATAATTTTTCTTCTATTTGTGGTGGATTTGCTGCTTCTACTTCGATAATCTCAGATTTAGAGGAAACGATTTGATAACGCTCTAAGGTAGCAGGCATGGCTTTATTCCCTGAATCAATGCCAAGCTTGTTAATGTTCTTCACTCTTGACATAAAATTACGATTAAACGAGGCAGCAAATTTATCATAATTAGTAACCATATTTTGTAGATTATTACCGATCTTTTGAGAATAATCAGCCATAGTACCTATAGAGCTTAATAGCTTTCTTACTTCTTCAATGATTACCTTATAATTTTCTGAACGACGATGATCGGTAATTTGAAATTTTGCAAATGATAGCATATTCATAAGCCCAGCAGGTCCTACGGGAAAGATATTACAGCTCCAAGCTTTTTGTAAAAATTCATGGTCGGCTGCAATGACTTTCTCGACCGCTTGTTCAGTGGGTAAAAACATTAAAGTAATAACATTGTTAAAGCTCTGATCCTTTTTGTGTAGATTAGTTAAAATATTTGCAGCATAGTCTTTATTAGCTAGAGATTTTAAATGATAATTCATAGTTTTGCTAAGATTCCCACTATTATCCTGCTCATCAACTAGAAACTTTGAAGCTTTGGAATCAATGACCATTAAATTATCGGAAGGAAGAAAAATAAGAGCATCAGGTCTTAGCTTCCCGCTATCTGTTGTAGTTAGACCGTATTGCATAATGAAATCTAGGTTAGGACGTAAGCCTGACGATTTTAGGATATTCTCAAGTGTAATTTCAGCAAGTAACCCCGCACCGATAGGAGAAAGTAGCGACTGTTTTATCAAATCAACTGTACCTTTTGATTGCTCTATATCTTTATATAATGCTCCTACCATAGTAATTAACCTCTCAAACTCGCTATTAAATTTTCCTGAAGCAGTAGCGATATTTTTCTCGGCCAGCTCTCTTGACGCCGTGTTTTCCATTTTATGTATCTCTATTAATTGCTTGGACAAATCTTTCCCAAGGTCAAATAAAGCAGCTTTAGCCGATGCAAATGATTCTTCTCTTATTTTTTCTGAATCCTTAATAGTCTGTTCTTGATATTCTACTTTGCACTTCAATTGCTCAATTTTTTGCAAACATCCTATTTTTTCTTGGTTCAATAATTGGTTGTTATTGCTAATTTCTAAATTCTGCTCTGATAAGAATTGTAGTTGCATTTTTAAGGTTTTAGTTTTTACATAAAACAAAATGATTAAAGCTAGTAAAATAAGCAGAATAGCTGCGGTAACCGGTAATAAATAAGGCATATGTTTTGTAATTTATGTGACCATTTCGTTATAAATATCGGAACAGTCTTAACCATTTCGACATTTACTTATCATATTTTTATGAATTTATAGCATTACCCGTAGATTGTCATCCTAGCTAACTTGATCGCGGGATCCAGTTAAAAAATACTAGTATTTTTTATTGTTTTTATGGATACCGTGGTCAAGCCACGGTATGACAGCGGTGGGTGCAACACTTATAGAGATATTATAATGGATAGGTTATATAAAAAGCAAGTTGAAGAATATCTAACAAATTACGGTAAACTTGTATTTATAAGCGGAGCAAGGCAGGTAGGAAAGACTGACAATATCAAAACAAGTAATCAAGCCTAATCCCAATTCAATTTACCTAAATTGGGATTATCTTGAATATAGAAATAAAATCTTAAATAAACATACAGAACTTTTTGAAAAGTTACTTTCTACTATATCCGATAAGAAACCATGTTTAATATTAGATGCAATTCATAAATATAAAGATTGGAAAAATCTTGTAAAAGGATTTTATGATAAATTCGGAGAACATATTGAATTTATTATAATAGGTAGTGCTAAATTATATATATAAAAGGCGGATAGCCTAATGGGGCGTTATATAAATTTAACCGTGCATCCATTATCGGTATCTGAAATAGCTAAAAATTTTGATAATAACATTGATTATATAAAAAGCCCTCAAAATATCACTATAGATGAATTTGAAGCTTTAATAAATTTTGGAGGATTTGCAGAAAGTTATTTAAAAGCAAGCACTAAATTTCATAGAATATGGAGTAATCAAAGATTCGAGCAATTATTTAGAGAAGATGTAAGAAATACTGAACATATAAACAATATTTATGCGTTAGAATTACTTGCTACCATTATAAACGAACAAGCCGGTTCATTAATAAACTATACAAATCTTGCTAACGAAGTTAGGGTTTCAGACCAAATAATAAGAAGATGACGCTCTTTGCTAGAAAAGCATTATTATTGTTTTACCATCAAACCTTGGTCTAAAAATGTTGTAAAGAGCTTGATAAAAGAGCCAAAAATTTACCTTTGGGATTGGTCGCAAATAAAAGATATAAGAGCGAGATTTGCAAATCTTGTAGCTGTTCACTTTTTAAAAGCAGTATATTTTTGGAACGAAACAGGGTTTGGTGATTTTGGTTTATACTATCTGCGTGATAAAAAAAACGTGAAGTCAATTTAGTAATAACAAAAGATAATCAACCATGGATTTTAGTGGAAGCAAAAGTAAGTGACTAAACCGTTTCTTCAAGCTTAAAATATTTTCATGAATTACTTAAACCTGAATTTAGCTTTCAAGTGGTTCAAAATAAACAAGCTATTTCGGGCTCTTGCTTTGATAAACCGGGTTATGGATAGTGCCGGCTATTACTTTCTTATCTCAATTTGTTTGATATGAATTTTTGCAAAAAAGGTAATTTAGTCAAATGTAAATCATATGACTATTTTGTTACTTATATCGAAATAATCTTAACCATTTCAACATTTAATTATAAGCCATATCCTCGCACATACCAATAAATGTAGCTGAATTGACTATATTCACTTTATCTTCTAGAGGTCCGAATGGCTGAGCCGGTTTTAATAATTCCGGCGTTAATATAAATTTGGTTTTTTTCTCGATATTAGATAAAAAAGGTAAATGTAAGCTATGGGAATGCTCTATCACTGCATACTTATCCCATTCTGGATATTGCCTATTTAGATTTCCTATAGGATCAGCGGGACCATAAACCTCTATACTACCGAATCTATATTTTTTTAAAGGATATAATTCATTATCATAAAATGAACTCTTCGGATACTTATCTCGAGCTGCTAAATTAGTATATATAAATTTGTCTTGTTCTTTATGCAAAATGAAAATATCTAAACAAGCTTTTTTGCATATATTATAAGCTCTCTCGTAGGAAACAGTATAACCGAGTTGCTCAAATTGCAGTAATATTTGTTGCAGAAATATTTCGTCTGCATACATAATACCGATGTCTAAATCATCGTCAAAATGAATTATACCTTGATGTCTAACGGCTCCAAGCAGAGTGCCGCCTTCTATCTAATAATTAATATTATTCTTATCAAGTAGCTCATGAGTATCTTTCATTAGCTGATAAAGGGCAATAGCTTTTGTCTCGCTAATTCTATATTTTTTTACTTGTTCATCACTTAAGGTTACATATTGCCAGTCATGTTCTAATATATAAGCATAAAAAAATATACCGGCAAATATAATTAATATTAGGACTATAATATTTTTAAAGGATAACATTGACTTTAATTTTATCACCTTGGCCCTCAAATTGTATTTCTTCTGCTGATGTGACGTTTTTTAAATCTTCCGTTAGCTCTTCAGATAATTCTATGCCGCTAACTTCAAGCAATTTTATTGGAGCTTTTATAGATAGATTCTTCTCAGCTTTGAATTTTCTGACGATATCTAGGATTTCAATTAATCCTTCCGATTGTGTTACATCGATTCCATAGTTTAAGTCACCGTAATTAACCCAGTTACCTTTAACGTGAATAGAATTCTCACTATATAATCTCTGATATAACTCTTCAGTAATATGGGGTATAAACGGTGCAAATAGTTTCAGTAAAATTTGCATCACATGATATAAAGTTAATATGCTACTATATTGTCCTTGTGGGTTTTTATTTGCCTCGTCATAGCTTCTTGTTTTACTTATCTCTAAATAATTATCACAAAATATTACCCAAAAAAACTTTTCCGTCAGATGCATAGCATTTGCATACTCATAGTTTTGTAACTCATTTGTTGCCGCGTTAACTAATTCCACTAACTTATTAATCATCCACTGATCCAATTCATTAGTGATGTGTTCTTTAATATCGAACAAGCTTGCTTTTTTATCTTCACCTTTCAGTTTGTCAAAATGTATAGAAACAAACTTAGCGGCATTCCACAACTTATTAACAAGTCGTTTGCCGTTTTTCATAAAGTCTTCAGAATAGGCGGTATCAGCACCTAGTTTTGAATTTGCCGACCAATAACGTATTACATCGGAACCGTACTGCTCTAGCAGCTTTTCAGGAACTAAAACATTGCCCTTAGATTTTGACATTTTACTTCGATCTTCAGCTAAACACCAACCACTTACCATGATATTTTTCCACGGTAGAGTATTTTGGTGTAGATGAGCTTTTAAGATAGTATAAAATGCCCAAGTTCTGATAATTTCGTGTGCTTGCGGTCTTAAATCCATCGGGAATAATTTATCGTGTCTATCTTTATTAACAGCGAAATTGTCAGAGATACCATGCGTCGAAAGTTGAGGTGAAACAGAGCTTGTTGCCCAAGTATCCATAACATCTAAATCAGGCTCTACTTCCTCCTTACTATAACCTATAGGTAAATCTTTTAAGGGATCGACAGGTAGCTGCGAAATATCAGCATATAAAATCTTACCTTCTTCGCCGACTCTTTTAGAGTACCAAACAGGGAAAGGCACACCAAAATAACGCTGCCTACTTATGCACCAATCCCAACTAATGGCATTAATCCAATTCTCTAAACGAACTTTCATATTGTTAGGACGCCAGTTTAGTTCGTTTGCTCTTTTAAGTAATGCTTCTTTATGTGATATCGTTTTAACGAACCATTGCGGCACCGTTAGTATCTCAAGAGGAGCACCAGACCTCTCAGCACATTTAACGGTTTGGGTAATTTCTTCTTGTTTAGTAAGCAACTCTTGTTCTTTTAAAATATCTATTATTTTTATTCGTGCTTCTTTAATTTGCAAACCGTCTATAGCAATATTGTGATGGAAATTTATTGTACCTTTTTTAGTGATAATAGTTTTTAAAGGTAGATTATGCGTCTTCCACCAAGTAATATCCGTTTGATTACCAAATGTACAGCACATAACTAAACCTGTACCTTTATCTTGTTGTACTAAAGGAGAGGCAAGCAGCGGAACTTGCCCATTAAAAAGCGGGGTTATAGCTGATTTACCTGCTAGATGCTTATAACGCTTGTCATCAGGGTGATAAAATACGGCGACGCAAGCAGGCAATAACTCAGGTCTGGTAGTTGCTATAGTAAGAGACTCTCCTTGCTCAGTTTTAAAAATAATATAATTCATGAAAGAGGTTTTTTCCTTATCCTCAATATCGGCTTGAGCAAGAGCCGTACAATCTACCGGATCCCACAATATTGGCTGATCATTACGATAAATTTTACCTTTCTTAACTAAATCAAGAAAAGACATTTGTGATATTTTTCGTGATAACGGACTGATAGTTTGGTACTCTAAACTCCAGTCAACTGATAAAGCTATTTGGTTAAATATGCTTCTAAACTTCTCTTCTTCACTTGCTACTACCTCTTCACAAATTTTTATAAACTCGTCTCTGCCCATATTATAAGCTTTGATCTGCTTCTGTTTTTCAACAAGTCTCTCGGTTGGTAGACCATTATCGTCAAAACCCATAGGATAAAAGATATTTTTACCGATCATACGCTTAAATCGTACTATAAAATCCGTTTGCGTATAGCTGTAAACATGCCCGATATGTAACTGCCCTGAAACTGTTGGAGGCGGCGTATCAACTACATAAGTTTCTTCTTTTGAAATATTTGGATCATACGCATAAATTTGCTGCTCTTGCCAAATTTGCTGCCATTTTTTTTCATTTTCTGTAAAATTATAATTTTTCGGAAATTCTTGCATAGATTTTATAGTTGATTCAGGAATCTTATTATAAAGGTTATATGCGATTATGACAATAGAACTATTGCTAATAATTTTTAGTAAATAATAAACCTATAATTGAAAATATAAAAATCCATGTATATAATGCTAATTAATTATTAAACTAAAAATTTTATAGATAAAAATATCATTAATTCAGAGTATTTAAAATTTGTAGAGCAATTAAAAATTCAAGTATCTAAAAGTCGTTATCAAGCTGCAAGGTCAGTAAATAGTGAGTTAATAAAGCTATATCATCATATAGGCAATGAAATTCTTAAACGACAGAAAAAATACGGTTGGGGTGCGAAAGTAATAGATAATTTAAGCCGTGATCTACATTATGCATTGCCTGAAATAAAAGGCTTTAGCAGCAGAAACCTTAAATATAGGAGACGTTTTGCTGAAGAGTATAGGAATTTAGAATTTGTGCAGCAGGTTGCTGCACAATTGCCGTGGTTTCATATAGTTCTTTTACTAGATAAAGTAAAAGATAGAAAATACCAAATCTTTTATATGAAAAAAATTGTTGAACATTGTTGGTCACGTAGTGTACTTACTATGCAAATTGAACTTGAGTTACATAAAAGACAAGGACAAGCAATAACAAATTTTCAAAGTAAATTAGCCTCTCCTCAATCTGATCTAGCACATTATACATTCAAAGACCCATAATGTTTGTGATTTTTTAAGTATAGGGAATGAAGCACAGGAAAGAGAGGTATAAAAAGAATTAACTAAACATATAGAAAAATTTTTAATTGAGCTTGGAGCTGGTTTTGCTTTTGTTGGCAGACAATATCATTTAGAAATAGTAGAACAAGATTTCTATATTGATGTATTATTCTATCATTTAAAACTTCGTTGTTTTGTAGTAATTGAGCTTAAAGATAAGGATTTTAAACCAGAATATGCTGGTAAAATGCATTTTTATTTATCGGTTGTAGATGTATTTTAAAGCATCCAAACGATAACCCTTCTATTGGGCTAATTTTATGCAAATCAAAAAATAATATACTTGTAGAATATGCATTGCGTGATATAAGTAAACCTATTGGACTTGCAGGGTATAAAATAACTGAAAATCTACCTGACGAGATAAAAAGTGAACTTCCAACTATTGAAGAGCTAGAGCTTATCTGTAAAAATATTTTAATTGATAATTAAAGAACTTTTTTATCGAAAATTGATAAGATTTGTACAAAATAGCAATTCCTATTTCAAAAAAATCTTATAATTTGCAGTAAAAAAGAATTTAATTAGTTTTACAATATCTTTACAGATAAGCTCTTAAAAGCAGAACTTGCTAAAGAATTAATAAAAAAATAGAAATGCCAAATAAACTTTTACTTACTTTAAAATTAATGCGGGTAGATAAGCCGGTAGCTTATTTGTTGGTTTTTTTTCCTGCTTTATTTGGATTGCTGCTTGCAAACCCTTCTAACACGGAATTAGCTTATTTATTACCGTTATTTATTTTAGGTAGTATAACGACCAGGAGTAGCGGGTGTATTATTAACGATATATTTGATAGAAAATTTGATAAACATGTTACAAGGACTAAAGACCGACCTTTAGCAAGCGGTGCTTTATCTGTTTCTTATGCTATTTTTATACTTTTTATTCTTAGTATTATCTCGCTTTGTATCTTGCTACTTTTAAACAAAACAGCCATATATACAGGTTTTTTTGCGGTAATAATGATTAGCCTATATCCGCTAACGAAACGTATTACCTACTTTCCGCAAATATTTATGGGATTTACCTTTAAGCTAGGGGCATTAATAGCGTATGCGGCAGTTCAGGATAAACTTGATTTAGCAGTAATTATTATATATTTAGCATGCTGTTTTTGGGCAACCGGCTATGATACGATTTACGGATATATGGATATAAAAGACGATAAGAAAATAGGAGTGAAATCTTTAAGCATATATTTAGAGAACAAGCATCCTAAATTTTGGCTTGATGTATGCTATATAGGTTTTATATTATTATTTACCCTAGCAACAAAGATAGCTAACCGTAATATCGACTATTTACCTATTTTAGCTGCTTTAATTTTACTGATATTGCAAGTAGCGACTCTTGATATCAAAAATCCTGATGATTGTAGGACAAGGTTCAGAGCTAATAATTATGTCGGGGTACTTTTGAGTATGGTGTTTTATTAAATTCTTTTCCTAACAATAGTCTTATTAGGGATTAAATAATATTCTTGAGGTCATTCCTGCGAAAGCACACGAGTGTCAACTTAAGAGCAACCTTACCGGATGTCATACTAGCAAAAGCTGGTACCAGCATAAAGCGAGATAAATCGAGCTTTTAATTTCAAAAGCTTGCTGTAGTTATGCTTTTTTCTGGATTCCTGCTTTTGCGGGAATGACATAAAGTAAAAACTGTCCGGTACTATAAGCAAAGCCACGCCTATGCAGGAATGACATTGACCTGTGCAATAACTCCTCTAACAGCCCATAAGGTTACCATTGATATTACAGTTATGTAAACCGCAATTGATAAAGAGATGCCGGTTACATGCCAAAGCATTAGGCCGATTGACTGGGTAAGGCGTCCGATTAGTGAAGAGCCTATACTACTGCCGATACCTATTAACATATATTTATCGGCAGTTTTAAACAAATTATTTAGCCAGCAATTCAAGGGTGCTAAGAAGCCAACACCGAGTATTATAATCCAAATACGTACGAAATTAACATACCATATAGACGAATTATTTAAGAACAGCCATAAAGGAATGATGCTTAAACTCATTATAATAAGAGTACCCCTTAATATTTTAAGGTAATTGAATTTTTTTGTTAGATGACCAATTATCGGAATCATAATCATATCAAAAATCAGAAACTCCGTATTAAATTTCATCATTGTTTCAAGCGATATATCAGTGATAAGCGGAATAAAGCTATTCATAAAGACGCAAGGCACTATATAGGTCATATATGCAAAACCTACGGCAAAACTAATACGTAAGATACTTAATTTATTGTTCCAAATTGTGTTTAAGTCGACTAATAGCGATGATACTACGTCATTGCGAGGAGAGGACCTCATTGTCATCCCGTGGCTTGACAATGAGGGTCTTACTATAATATCCTCGCTCTTCCTGAAAAAATAACCTATAAGGGCCGTAAGCCCGCCAAATATGAAACATAAACGCCAATATTCATTATACTCTACATTTAAAACTATAGTGCTGATAAATGAAGCAAGAATAATACCAAGCATTGTAGAGGTTTGATAAAGGTAAGAAGCTTTAAACGCTTTTTTTTCGTTTTTATTCTCTAGAATATATAATTTAGCAATAGCACATTCGCCCTCAGAATATACTCCTTGCAACGTTCTAAGCACAACTAATAATAGCGGTGCAAGCCAGCCTATGTGGGTATGAGAGGGGATTAGACCAATTAAGCTAGTTGTTAAAGCAACTCCGATTAGAGAATGAGATAAAGCAAAAACCACGCCGTATTTTTTAGCAATTACGCCAAAACAATAAGAGCCTATGGGACGTGTAAATAAAGATGTAGCAAGAACACTATAGGTAAGTATTAAGGCGACAATTTTATCGTGATTCGGAAAGAAAATACCAGCAAGTAACGGTGCAAGAAACCCATAAAGTGCAGTATCAAAATGGTCCATCGCATTACCGATTAGGATAGAAAAATCCCTGCTGCTTAATGAATTGCTCATATATTAATAATTTAAAATTTATAATGTATACTCGCTGAATTTGAAAAATTGGCTTCATTGTTTTTTGCTTTTAATCCTCACGTACTAGTATATACGCTGCGGTTAAACGCTTCAAAACGCCTTGCTCTTTTCCAAATTGAGCTTCGTATAATTGCTCTTCATTTTGTAGGAGTATATAAGTATGTAATCTTCCTTGTAAATATTTTTTTAAGAGATATGATTATAAAGTTATAGCTTAAAGTAATTGTAATTAATGAATAATTTGAAACAAGGAAAGTTTATTACATTTGAGGGAGGGGAGGGAATCGGTAAATCTACTCAATCTCAAATGCTCTATGAATATTTAAAATCTCAAAATACTCCCGTTATTTTAACTCGTGAAGTCGGCGGTACTGCCGTCGCCGAAAAAATGCGTGCAATCCTAGTGCATGAAGAATTATTACCTATGTCTGAGCTTTTGCAAGCTATGGCAGCACGTTATGATCATATGGCACGGAAAATTATACCGGCTCTGCAAGATGGACATATCGTAATATGTGATAGGTTTATTGACTCGACTGCATGTTATCAAGGATTAGAGCTAGAAAACGACATAGATTTAGTTTATAATCTGCACAAAACTTTAATGCCTTCTCTTATGCCGGATATTACGTTTTTTATTGACGTAGAGCCGGATGCTGCTATTAAGAGAGTCAATTCACGAAATATGAGCAATAAATTTGACATAAGAGGTATAGATTTTTATACAAAAATCTATGATTGCTTTAAAGAATTAAGTAATAGATTTCCTGAGAGAATAAAAACAATTAGAGCGTCAGATTTAAGTCCACTTGAAGTACATGAGTTAATAAAAAAGCATTTATGAATAATACTTACTACATTACTACCCCTATATATTACGTTAACGATGTTCCTCATATCGGTCATGCTTATACTAGCATTGCAAGTGATGTAATCGCTCGTTTCATGCGACTTCGTGGTTTCGACGTAATGTTTTTAACAGGTACCGATGAACATGGGCAGAAAGTAGAAAAAGCAGCTATTAACAAAAATATTGATCCTCAACAATTTACCGATCAGACCTCGAAGAGTTTTCGTCATCTGATGGCTGTTATGCATATTTCTAATGATGATTTTATTAGGACCACGGACAATAGACATAAAGAAGCTGTAGCTGTTTTTTGGCAGAAATTACTAGATAACGGTACAATCTATGAAGGATTTTATGAAGGTTGGTATGCAGTGCGAGATGAGGCTTTTTTTGATGAGTCGGAACTTACGAGTGACGGTTTAGCACCGACGGGTGCTCCAGTTGAATGGGTTAAAGAACCAAGCTATTTCTTTAATCTTTCAAAATGGCAAGATAAATTGCTTGAGTTTTATGAAGCAAACCCTGATTTTATCAGACCTATATCAAGGCGTAACGAAGTAATTAGCTTTGTTAAATCAGGTCTAAAAGATTTATCCGTGTCACGTACTACTTTTAACTGGGGTATAACAGTTCCAAATAACGAAAAACACGTGATTTATGTTTGGTTTGATGCACTTGCTAATTATATTTCGGCACTCGGTTATCCTGATGAACAAAGTAGTTACGGTAAGTTCTGGCCGGCTGATTTACACGTAGTAGGTAAGGATATATTGCGTTTTCATACTGTCTATTGGCCTGCTTTTTTGATGGCTGCAGAAATTCCGCTACCGAAAACAATTATGGCTCATGGTTGGTGGATGAATGAGGGGCAGAAAATCTCTAAATCTCTTGGTAATACCATTGATCCGATTAAGTTAATCAATAAATTCGGTATTGATCAGGTTAGGTATTTTCTGATGCGTGAAGTAACTTTTGGTGCAGATGGCAATTTTACTCGTAGTAATTTAATTACCCGTATTAATAGTGAGTTGTCAAACAAAATAGGTAATTTATTACAGCGTAGTACAGCTTTTGTTTATAAAAATAATGAAGGCAAAGTGCCGCTTCTTACGCAAAGCGTTATAGATAAAATATATGAGCTACCGATTTTAAAAACCGCAAGTAAATTTGCCGAGCAGAATATTTTATTGATGGACAAAACAGAGATTAATAAAATTCTTGAAAATATTATTAATCTAGCTGAAGAAGCAAATATCTATATTGATAGTGAAGCACCTTGGAATTTGAAAAAAACCGATCCGGATAAAATGCTAGAAGTGTTATACACTTTACTAGAAGTTTTACGCTATATTGCTATAATGCTTCAGCCTTTTATACCGAGTTCAGCAAATAAAATGCTAGATCAGTTAGGGATAAATAAAGAAGAACGTCTATTTAAGCATTTAATACGTGATTATGCTTTAAGGGCAGGTAGCAATATTTTAGAACCTACCATAATATTTCCGAGATTTGAGGGGGATGTTATATGAATCTTGTTATGTCATTCCCAGTTCCTTCTATATCATTCCCACGAAAGCGGGAATCCATTTTTTTAATAAACTTGTTAATAAACTATATACTAGATTTTTATATTCGTTTTTTACTGGATTACTGCTTCCGTAGGAATGACATCGGTGTTATAGTATGTTCATAGATTCACATTGTCATCTTAATTTACTTACTGACTTGTCATCCCGCGAGTTCGTAGCGGGATCCAGTAAAAATATTAAAACAACTAATACTAGTTGTTTTTTAGATACCGTGGTCAAGCCACGGTATGACACGGTGCTTTTAGATTCTGTCATTCAAAGAGCATTAGAAAATAATGTGCAATATATGCAAACTATCTGTACTAAGCTTGAAGATTTCCCAATTGTGTTAGAAATAGCCGAAAAATATGAAAATATTTTTGCAAGCGTTGGTGTGCATCCGTGTGAGGTTAGTGAAAGCAGTATGCTAATTACGGCTTCAGAAATAATAGAGCTTACCAACCATCCAAAAATGATTGGAATCGGTGAAACGGGGCTTGATTATTATCATCAGCCTTACGATCAAAAACTTCAAAAAGATTCGTTTGTAGCACATATACATGCGGCGTCTAGTACACGCCTGCCCGTTATTGTTCATACAAGAGCAGCAGATGAAGACACTATTGACATTTTAACCTCAGAAATGCGTAACAGCAAATTTCCAGGTTTAATACATTGCTTTGCCTCTTCAAAAAAATTAGCAGAAAAACTGCTAGATATCGGTTTATATATTTCAATGTCAGGGATTATAACTTTCAAGAATGCAACCGATTTGCAGGAAATAGTTAAATATATACCGCTTGATAGGTTACTAATCGAAACTGACTCACCTTACCTAGCTCCTACCCCTATGCGTGGCAAACAAAATGAACCGGCTTTTGTTAGATATGTCGCCGAGAAAGTCGCTGAACTCAAAAATATCACCTCAAAAGAAGTAGCAAATGTTACTACTCACAACTTCAAAACATTATTTTCCAAATTTGAAAAGCATACTCGTTTAATTTGAAAAATTGGCGACAAAGTCTCTTGATGATAATCCTCACGTACTATAGTGTACGCTGCGGTCATCAGCTTCAAGACGCCTTACTCTTTTCCAAATTAAACTTGGTCTACCTACTTTTCATTTACTCATAGTATAAATAAATAATACTTTATAAAATCATCAATATTGATAATTTAAAGTTAAAATTTTTTAAAATAACTATGTATATTTATAGTATTTCAATTATTAGTATATTTAATATGGAATTTGATCGCAAGAATGCCATCATTGGTTTTTTAAAAGAACGTGAAGATCAAAAATTTACCTCTTATGGCATAGCTTAATGGCTTGTAGAAAATCACCTTGAAGCAGCAATACTCAAAGCAAATGCAAGTACAAATAAGAGATTATTAGAAGCAAAGACTCAAGAAGAAAAAGATAAGGAGATTATAGGAATTTATGCAGGTGAAATTAGCGGTAGTAAGCTTTCTGCTGAGCGAAGACAAGAACCTAATATAGAATAGAGCTAAAACCTAAACTAAAGTTTTATTATTCGCAAAACCCTGATTACTATGTCAATAATGAACAAGCCACAGAACCTAAAATAAATACAAATAAAGAAGATAAAATAACCGAAGTACAAGTATGTGATGCACTTGCATTATATCTTCAAAACAAATTGAAGATTCATAATATGCCTATTAAGCATAATTTTTTTTCAAATCAACAAGGTGCTAAAGGTAATAAGTGGCTACATCTAGATTGGGTAGGTATGGAGGTTCTTAATGAAAAATGGGGATTACTAATTAAAGATTGTACTAAATATTATGCAGGAAAACAAGCACGTCTTTGGTCTTTTGAAGTAAAAACAAAAATCAACCGTAGTAATTTACAAGAATATTTTTTCAGGCTTTATCAAATTCATCAGGGGCACATTACGGTTATTTAGTTGCTGCTGATTTAATTGAAAGTAAACAAAATGATACTAGACATGAACTCGAAATGTTGTGTACTAGGCACGGTATAGGCTTTATTTTAGTGGATATAGAAAATCCTGACGATAGTAAGATATTAATTCCTGCTAGAGAAAGACCGGAAATAGATTGGAATATGGCTAATAGATTAGTAGAAGAGAACAAAGATTTTGAAAATTATATAAACAATATTGACACATTTTATAACAAACAAAAAGTAAATGATAGTACTTGGTGTAATATTCATGACCACGTAAATAAAATTCCTAAGCAAAACAAGAAGAAAAAATAAACATATTTATATATGGGACTATTAACAAAATAATTTTAAAGCTAATTAAAATCTTTTTTGCTGCAAATTATAAGATTTTTTTTGAAATATGAATAACTATTCCGGCAAAAATCTTATTAATTTTCGTTAAAAAACCTATTTTGTTAACAGTCCCATAGACCATTATTATCACGCATCTATTAAAATTTAAGACGTGAATCCTAAAATTAATGTTACTAAAGAAATTTGTGATGTTAAACTAAATGATTATATTAATTATTTTTAGATTTAGGGATAAATTATGATGAACTGTGATTTAAGTACTAATTATACATATTATATGTTAGAGGGGCTTAGAGCACAAATTGCTCCAATGCATTTAAGTATAAAGATTCTAAAAGAAGCGTATGAACATGAGTCTCTAGAAGATAACGGTTTTGCACGAATTATGCATGCTTATTTAACGCTTTGTGAACGCATGACTAGAAAATATGAAAAACCCGAATTTAATATCCTTGAAACAATTATTGATGATAAAACCTATAACATTAATGAAAAAGTTATATTAAAAAAGCCTTTTTGTGAACTAAGGTATTTTCAGAAAATAGGTTTTAAAAAAGAATTACCTAAATTATTAATAGTAGCACCCATGGCAGGACATCACGCTACTTTACTTAGATCCACCGTACAAGAATTATTACCGTATAATGATATTTATATTACAGATTGGACGGAAGCAAGTGTCGTGCCGCTTGAAGCAGGGCATTTTGATATGGATGATTATATTGATTACGTAATGGAGTTTATCAGTTTTATAGGACCTAATGTTCACACTATGGCAGTTTGCCAACCGACTGTTCCACTGCTTGCTGCCATTAGCTTAATGTCGGAGAGTAATAGTCCAAATGTGCTGAGTTCGATGATTTTGATGGGTGGACCTATTGATGCTAGAAAAAACCCTACAGCAGTTAATGAATTTGCTCAAAGTAAAAGTTTAGAATGGTTCTGCAAAATGGTTACAATGCAGGTGCCGCCACACTATCCCGGTTATGGCAGAAAAGTATATCCCGGCTTCCTCCAACTTGCCTGCTTTATGAGTTTAAACTTATTCCGTCATACAGATTCACATTTAGAATTATGGCAAAGTTTATTAAATTCTGATTATAAAAAAGCCGATCATACTATTAAATTTTATGATGAGTATTTAGCAGGTATGGATATGCCGGCAGAGTTTTTACTTGAAAACTATAGATGAAGTATTTCAACAATTTTCGTTAGCAAGAGGTAAATTAGTTTCTGAGAAGCGTCCGATTGATTTAAAACATATTACTAAATGTGCTTTACTTGGTATTGAAGGGGAATTAGATGATATTGCAGCAGTAGGGCAAACACAAAAAGCTGCTTTAACACTTTGTGCAAATATACCTGAATCAATGAAAAGATACCATTGACAAAAAGGGGTAGGGCATGACGGGGTATTTGGCGGAAGTAAATTTAAACAGTTTATAGTACCTATTATCAAAGATTTTATCTATGATTTTGATAAAACTAATTTCAAGTAATCTAAACTTAAGGCAGTATCAAAATAGTTATTGCGAGGAAATTACGTAAGTAATTGACACAGCAAGGAAGAAAAAAATTCTGTAAATCAGAATTTGGTTATTTTTTTTGGATTGCTACGCTCTTTGCAGTCGCAGCCTTGTTGCATGAATCAGTATTTTCCTCTGTCATTCTGTGATTTATTCTATAGTACCGGATAGTTTTTGAAAAGACCGCGATGTCATCCATGCAAAAGCGGGGATCCAGGCTAACAAATCTTAATTTTAAAGATTTTGTATTATATCGTTTTTTAAGATAAAGCTTTAAAGTATAGGATCCCCGCTTTTGGGCGTTGTTGCATGGCTCAAAAAACGGCTTGATGTCATTCCTACGAAAACAGGAATCTAGTAAAACATATAAAAAACTTGTTTTTTTATATGTTGATTTTATTAAATATATAATTTTGTACCGATATTAAGGTTACTTTTTCTGGATTCTCGCCTGCACGGGAATGACATAGAATAGCAATTGTCCAGTACTATGGTCTTGACCACGGGGTTTATCACGGGGTTTAGTTAAAAATACTAATATTATTAGTATTTTTAGTTATCTTACTAGATACCGTGGTCAAGCCACGGTATGACAGAGATGAAATGGATCCATACAATAATGTTTGCTTGCAATGACGGGGTGGTATCCACGCAACAATGCTTTGCTGGAATGATAGAGCATCCATGTAACAAGACCATAATTAAAGGAGAAGTGTGGTAATCTAATATTTAACTTTTAGTAGTTCTTTGAATTTCTTGTTGTTGCTGTTGTTTGTATTCTTCCGCTTTTTCTTCTATGTAATTAAAAAAGAAATAAGTAAAAGTTAAAAAACCGGTCAAAATAATACCAAATGTTATTAGTATTGCTTTAAGTTGCTTGCGTGTATCTTCTACTTTTAATCTTGTCTCTTCTTTACTTTCATCTTCATCATTTTTGAATTCAGATATTATTATTTGTTCTTTTGTAGTATTTTCCATGTTGTAACTCAACTAAAATGAACTTCTTTATTACTAAGTTGTTCCTATAACTTACAGATTTTTGAAGTTTATAAGATTCGCTATATTTATAGTAAGAGAAGTTGAATTATATTCAATAGACCTCTTCGGAAACTCTACTTCTAGGGGTAATTTGTACGTCGAGCCTAGACTCGCATCCTCACCTACGCTTGAGTACGTTGCAGTGGCAAGTACTTCCGTGTATCCTTCAAATTCCTCCCTAAACCCTCGTTTCCGCAGAGGTTCAATTTATCCATTATCTTTTAATTTTTTCAAAACATACCTCATACAGTAAATGGGTTAGCTATTTGCCGGTATTCGCTATATTCTTAAAAAAATAAAATATTTCCTATAAATTGGACATAATTCAACATCTTTTACTATAATTATGAGGTTTTAAGCCTCATAAAGATAGGATATATAAGCAGTAATACTATGTCAATAGCCTTGAATATTAGTAGTAAATTATGTAATAACATGTGTTCAACCTTGGTTATACATATTCTGATAATTTGGGTATCCTAAAATTGCAGTATTTAAAGTATCGGAGCAAGCAGCTGATAACATAGCATCATCAAAAGTGATATCAGATTGTCCTATATAATTCTGAATAAAATTATTAACAGTAGACTCAAAGCTGTATATTTTGTAGGATATGAATCAACAAGCTGTGTACATTCTGTATTTCCGAGTTTACTTCCAATCAATGTTAATAACATAGAGTTATATTCATCTTGGGGGTTACGATTAATTATTTCGTAAGTTTTAGCAAGAATATAACAAGCTTCGTTATTTCCTTTCATAATTTCTAATTTTATTGCTTCAGAAGATAAAATATTATTTAGCAAGGCTTTTTCATATATTGCATAATTCGGTGATGAATCAGATTTGCTGTTAAAAAGAGCAGTAAATAAGATTTTAGCTTTCTTAGATCATTCATTTTAATTTTGCTCTATTTTCATTACTAATTCTTTGATTTCATCCATTTTTGATTTATCGGCCACCAAAAGACTGTTCATAGTATCGATAATTATGACATTGTCAAGATCTACTACGGTAGTTAATTTATTATTAGAACTAATGCAAGAGTTTGTAGTATTGCGTGTTACTACGTTTCCCTCGCAATAATTATCGTTTATATTTTGGTGTTTTACCTGTAATAAGGAATACCAAGTACCAAGATCGTTCCAAACAAAATCAGCTTGTATCATGACCATTCCCGAAATATATTCCATTATGGCATTGTCTATAGAAATTGCTTCGATTTCATTATAAGCCTCATCGTCTATTGCCAAACTTTTCTCATTTTTTATAGCAGTATTAAATGCTTTTTCTGCAATACAAAATAAATCAGGTTGAAGATTCATGGCTAAGTTGAAGAAGAAGTGAATATCGTATACAAAAATTCCTGAATTCCAAAAATATTCATTACTTTGAAAATGTTTTTTTGCTTGCTCTAATATAGGTTTGTCAATGAAGTGATCAACTAGATAAACATTTTCTGCAATTGATAATCCAGTGTTTATATAGCCCTCGGCACTTATAAAATTTATAGGAATGCCTATAATGCAAATACCGAATTCATTAACATAATGTAAAGCTTTATTTATAGTATTAAGGTAATTTATATTATACGCTATGTGATGGTCTGAAGGTAGTAACACTACGATATCAAACCATTGTGCTTTATCCGATAATGCCGTAATAATGGCACAAATGGCAGTATTTTTTTTGTAAAGGTTCGGTCATTAATTCTATTTCTACTGCTTGTTCTTTAGTGATTGATTCATATTTTTTGGAAGTAATAATAGTAGGTTGTCCTAGCAATTTATTTCTAGTTAATGTTTGCTGTAGTAAAGTTAGATCACTCAATATTTTTTTTAAATTGTTTCGGTTTATCCTTAGATGATAAAGGCCATAGTCTTTTACCGCTACCCCCTGCTATAATCCCCGGCTTTATTCCCATATATTTTACAACTATTCATTGAATCAATAGAGAGATTTATAAATAGTTTTAAAAAATATGTCAAGTACATTCACTATATTGACAGGTTTTACAATAAAAAGTACTTCTACCTGAATGTTTTGCTTTGGTAATATTACCGGAGCAGTGTAAACAACTTTGTCCTTCTCTGCCGTAAACCGTAAGTTGCTGAGTAAAGTAACCAGGTTTGTTATCGCTGTTTACAAAATCTTTAAGAGTAGTACCGCCGGCAGTTATAGCTTTAGTTAGCACCTCTCTAATTGATTTAATTAAACTTTCTATTTCATCATCCCTTAAATTGCTACCTAATTTATCCGGATGAATTCTAGCTAAATGAAGACTTTCTGAAGAGTAAATATTGCCGACTCCGACTATAACTCTCTTATCCATAATCAAGTTTTTTATCGGTATTCTTTGAGTAATTAATTTGCTTTTTAAATATCCCAGTGTTAATAAATTAGAAAGCGGCTCTATTCCTAAATTAGTAAAAAATTCTTTTTCCAAGAAGTTAGTTTTGAAATGATAAATCATTCCAAAGCGTCTAGTATCATTGAAAATTAGCTTTTCGGAGTTATTTAAATTAAAAATTACATGATCATGTTTTTGAGTTTTATAATTAGCAGATTGCAGAGTAAATCTACCACTCATGCCTAAGTGAATGATTAAGGAATAATCATTATTAAAATCTATAATTAAATATTTTGCACAACGCCTAACATCAAGTATATTAGTATTTAAGATTTCTGTAGCTAAAAGCGGGGATAGTTTATAACGTAAATTATCTCTTTTTAACTCTACATTTTCTATAATAAGCCCAATTAGCTTATCTTTCAGGGAGTTTTTAAGAGTTTCTACTTCAGGAAGTTCCGGCATTTTTGCTATTATTTTAATAATTTTACGTTTATAATATATCAAATAATGATAACTTACACATAATACATAATGGAAACTATTATGAGAGCTATTATTGATATACTGGATACACAAATTAAAATTTTAGATCAATTATCTAACAAAAGCAACTATCCCGAACTCAAATTATAAGACAAGCTCTAACTAATTATATTGCTAATGATATTGAAAGCAAAAAGAGCTATAAAGCCGCTTTTGGTATATGGAAAGATAAGAAGTTAGACAGGTAGTATATCAAGCTAAATTAAGGGATGAATGGAATAAATGAAAGCAGTATTTGATACCAACATATTAATAGATTATTTGCTTGGCAATTTTGCTGCTTATAAAGAACTTCAGTTATATAGAAATCCTCAAATTAGTATAATTACTAAATGTAAATTGTGGTTGGTATTTCAATAGATAAACAAGAAACAATAAAGGAATTTTAAATAACTTTACTATAGTGAATTTAAATGAAGAAATTGCAGACATTGCCGTAATTATTAGAAAAGAAAATAGAATTAAATTACCTGATGCTATAATATGGGCGACCGCTAAGTACAGCAACAGTTTATTAGTTACTAGAAATACAAAAGATTTTCCTATTCATGCCTCGGGTATAAAAATTCCATATGGTATATAAATGAACCAAACAAATTTTGGCTTTAAAAAAGTAGACTACACTAAAAAACAAGGATTAGTAAATAGCGTTTTTTCTAATGTCGCTGATAAGTATGATTTAATGAATGACTTAATGAGCTTTGGATTACATCGCTTATGGAAAGATGAATTTATTAGGCAAATCCCAAATCTTAACTCTCATATATTAGACGTCGCTAGCGGTAGCGGTGATATCGCTTTAAAACTTGCTAAAAAAGCAAGAGATAGAGGCAATAATATTGCTTTAACTTTAAGTGACATAAATGCAGAGATGCTAAAGAATGCTAAAAAGAAATCAATTGATCTAAACCTATTTCAGAACCTTAAATTTACTGTAGCAAGTGCCGAAGAATTACCTTTCCCGGATAATAGTTTCGATTATTATACTATAGCATTCGGTATTAGAAACGTACCTGATATTAATAAAGCTTTAAAAGAAGCTTATAGAGTTCTAAAACCGATGGGTAAGTTTATATGCCTTGAGTTTTCAAAGGTAAAAGAAAGTTATTTTAAAGATTTTTATAAATTTTATTCATTTAGTATTATACCTACCATCGGTCAGGTAATCACTGGTAATAAAGAGGCATATGAATATTTGGTTGAAAGTATCGAGTTATTCCCCTCACAAGACGAGTTTAGAATAATGATTAAAGAAGCCGATTTTGAGGAAGTTGGTTATAAAAATTTAAGCGGCGGAATAGTTGCTATTCACAGTGCATATAAGATATGATAAGTAATTTTTTTAATTTAATACGTATTTTTCGTATCATCAGTAAAAAACGAATTCTAATTGATTCAAGAAGCCCTAAATATTTTACGTTTATCGGTTATATATTAGCTTTATTTTCTGCTCCGTTATCATTATTTAAAAAACCGCATGAAGATTACGGTAAACGCCTAATAGATTGTTTAAGCGATCTTGGACCTATTTATATAAAATTCGGACAAACTCTTTCGACAAGACCTGATTTAGTAGGAGCAGAGATAGCAGGTGATTTAAGGTTATTGCAGGATAAGCTACCTCCGTTTGATGGTGGGGTGGCTAGAGAAATTATAGAGAGGGAGTTTGGTGAGGATATTGTCACCCCGTGGCTTGACCACGGTATCCAGAAAAAAATTAAAAAAGACTGGACCCCACCAAGTCGCGGGATGACATTGTTTTTAAATAATGCCCCCATTGCCGCCGCATCAATCTCCCAAGTACATAAGGCACAACTTGCAACTGGTGAATATGTTGCGGTAAAAATTCTGCGTCCGGGTATTCATAAAAAATATAACAGAAATATTAAGCTGCTATATTTTCTTGCAAGAATTATCGCAAAATTTTCTAAAGCAAAAAGGCTAAAACCAATTAAAGTAGTTGATCAATTTCATGAAACTATGAGATTTGAGCTTGATTTAAGGCTAGAAGCGGCAGCTTCTTCTGAGCTTATGGATAATATGCGAAATGATATTAATGTGATAATCCCTAAAATATATTGGAACTTAACATCAGAAAATATACTCACTACTGAGTGGTTAGAAGGAACTTCTATATATGATACTTCGCTGCTAAAAGAATTGGGATTAGAGCCTGCAAAAATAGCTCAGAATTTTGCCGTAATGTTTTTCAATCAAGCCTATAGAGACGGGTTTTTTCATGCTGATTTACATGCAGGCAATATTTTAGTGAATAAGCAAGGTAAGATAATTTTACTTGATTTTGGTATTATGGGCAGACTGAAAGAAAAAGACCGTTTAGCTGTTGCCGAAAGTCTATTCGGTTTTTTAAAACGTGATTATACATTAGTTGCTAAAGTACATTTAAGAGCTGGTTACATCCCATCAAATACCGATTTAGATTTATTCGCTCAAAGTTGTAGAGCAGTTACTGAGCCTATAGTAGGGACACCCACAAAAAATATTTACATAGGTAAGCTGCTTGCACATTTATTTAAAATCACTGAAGATTTCGGCATGGAAGTACAACCGGAATTATTGTTATTGCAAAAGACTTTGATAATGGTTGAAGGGATAGGTAGACAGCTAGATGGTAATGTTAATATGTGGCAACTTGCCGAACCTTGGATTAAAAAATGGGCAATAAAAAACTTAAGCACTGAAGCGAAGTTGCTACGACTGGTAAAGCATTACCTAGATGGCCTAGAGAATATTGTTTGACATATAAAAATTATTAATATTATAGCCTTATATATTAAGCAATTTATTATTATGAAACTAAAGATTTATTTATTAAACATGCTATTAAAACTCCTTTTTTGGTTGATTGTAAAGACGATAAAATTGTATTTCCTTCAGATCAAGAGTAAGAATACACAAATAGACTAAAAGAAAAAATAGGCGAGGAAGAGTTTTAAGGATTAACGGCTTCAGATAGAATAGTTTAATGTCCTGAAAACTTAGAAAATATAGCTTTAGTAAATATAGAAACATATCCTGATATATCGCTTATAGCAGCGACATTTCTTAATGATGTACAACGTGAATATTATATAATCCATATAGATATCGATAATAATATTAAATCGATTTTGCATTACTCACAAATATATTGTATTGGTGATACAGGGTGGATGCCGGCTGAAGTTTTAAAACGCGGGTATAAGTTTGGTACTATACAGCCAGAATCTTTGCTGAAAGTCATGGAACTATGGCCTGACCCTTATTACTACGACTGGATTCAGGGCAATAAAGAGCATAACAACCCAGATATAGATCCTCAGGTAATGGGGAATATTGTTTCATTGTGTGGAGAGGTTAGTATAGATTGACCAGTAAATGAAGAATTACAGTAAAAAACCATTGTAAGATAACCATGACTTTTAAAATTCACAAAAATTAAAAAGTAAAATTTTATAAACCTTTAAATAATTATAGTAAAATAATATTCAATGATATTATATCAAGGTATTTAAATGTCTCAAAGCCAAGAGCAGGAATCCACTGATAATGTAAGGCAACAGCTTGATAAAGAATATAAAAACCTTTCTTGGGTTGAAGCTGGATGGGCAGCTATTAGGGCTGAAACAGGTAACAAAAATAAACAATATCTAGATCTTAATAAAGATAATTTAGGTATAATACAAAATGTTATCCAAGAAGTTGGAATATCCCTAGTGCATTGCAATTTACCTGGGAGGCTTCGCAAGTTTTACCTGATCTTGCACTGGAGCTTAATAACCTCAGAAAAGCAAGCAGTGCTACCACTAATGTAGATTCTATTGAAGCTGGTTGCAAGATAATAACAGATGCAGAATCGCTTATAAAAAACTGTGCTTTTGTTTTACATTCCGACACTATATCTAATATCTCAAAAGAAACTATCTTACAATCTAAAGTTATCGCATATCTTCTTACGCCTATTTTAAATAAGAGGCTTAGCAAAATAAAGAGGCTTAGCAAAATAACAAAAAACTTTCAAACTTCCGAAACAAAAAAATAAATATATTAGACAAAATAAATCCTAAATTTGTTAGAGAATTATCTACCCTAGGAGTAGATTTAATATCTCAAGCACTAGAAAGCGATTTAAACCCAAAAGTACAAAAAATATATAAGAATATTAAACAAAAAAACGAGTCATCTCAAGGTGCTATATTAAAAAATATACATGACATTATTACTTCAGACAAAGTAAAGCCCCTTCTTAATCACGATTTAGTACAATTTTTAAAAAATCCTGATAATCAAAAAGAGTTAGTTCAGATTACGGAAAATATAATAAATAATAAAGCATAAAAAATCACTACACCTGAATTAATTGCAAATACAGTAGCACTACTTGTAAATTCTAGCGAAAAATTAATTGAAAGTACTCCTTCAGCTATAAAAGCTTATAGTCAGCTTAAAGAAAATCAGCGTTGGACTAAAATTAACCTAAATATGGAAGGATTAAATACTGAAATTAAAAAAGTGTTCTTAAAAGGAAAAAAACATCAAAATAGTAGAGTTAGTTGAAAGTGCCAAAAAGATTATTGATAATTTAGCTTCTATTTTAGAAAAAGAATTACCACGATATTTAGATAGTAATAAACAGGATATATGAGATGTTTTAAAACATCCTAATAGAAAGATAGAATCAAAAGGGAAAGATCCAGAGTTTATACAATAAGGCACTAGATGCATCTATGCCTTTTTTAAAAGATGCTCTGCCGTCAATTACTAAACTTGCTAGCCTTGCCCTTGCCGATAATGATAAAGTTGCCGATATAATACAAAACACTCAGTTAATTAAGTCACTGCCAAAGGCAGAGAAATCAAAAGAAGAAAAGGTACAAGAGGTAAAGGAATTGATTGGTACTTTGATAGAAATTAAAAATCATAATCCGAAAATAAGCAAAATAATTGAAAAAGACCTTCCTGAACTATTCAAAAAATATGCAAGTAGTTTAGGACCGGTTGTAGATGAGCTTTTAAACAAAATACCTAAGGGTCAAAAATTAAAACTAAACGGTGAAAAATTAGTAAAGATAGCCGGTAAGCATGCACTTGAATTAATTAAAATTGCCGATAAATTTAGCAAACATGAATACGGCAAAATTATAGTACCGGCGTTAAAATTATTATCAGATCCGAAAGTTCTAGGAGTAGTAGTAGAAACTATAGTTAATTTAGGAAAAAGTAAATTTAGTAAAGATATAGAAGCGGTAGGACCGCATACAAGTAAGGTATTAGAAGAAAGACAAAGAGAGATAGGAAAAGCCGGTAGGGGAGCCTAAATCCTGTGTACTTTTAATAGAATAATCATTAATCAAAAGTTTACAAGACCTAGAAAAATATTGCTATTCTTTGATTAAAATTATATTATAAATTCAAAGTGTCATTATGAAATTACAAGGATAATAGAAAGAGATTATTATTTAACACATATCAAAGATTCTTTTGAAATATTTCCTATTTGTGCCATTCTCGGTCCAAGGCAATGTGGTAAAACTACTTTAGCTCATGCTTATATTAAACAGCTTAAAGATATCTAATTCAGATTTTGCTATGCTCGGTTCTGTAAACATTTCTAAAAAAATTTAGTTTCAAACTACACATAAGGGTTTTTGGTTTTTACATAAGTGAATCTAATAGGAATGCCTGGCATGTCAAAAGCCTCACGCATATTATTTACTAAATACCTAGTATAGCTATCGGTAATTTTTTCTGGATTATTGGAGAATAATTTGAAAGTAGGCGGGCGGGTTTTGGTTTGAGTCATATATTTTACACGCACTCTTCTGCTGCCTTTTTGTAATGGCAAAGGATGTGCTTCCGTAGTAAAATGAAGCCATTCATTTAATTTGCTAGTAGTTATTTGCTTATTCCAAATTTTATAGATTTTAAGACAAGCATCTAAAACCTGCTCTATATTTTGTTTATTTATTGCTGAAATAAATAGAACGGGTACACCTTTAACCTGAGGCAGATGAGTATTTATCTGATAATAAAATTCTTCCTGAAATGCTTCTTTTTTGGATTCTTTAACTAAATCCCATTTATTCACTACTATAACTATACCTCTCCCCTCATTTACCACATGGCTTGCAATATTTAAATCTTGCTGTTTTAAAGGGACTAAAGCATCAATCATTAAGATTACGGTATTAGCAAATTTAATAGAGTTAATAGCATCTGATGCCGATAATTTTTCTAAAGACTCTGTAATAGTAGATTTCTTGCGGAGTCCTGCCGTATCGATTAATTTAATGTGATTATTTTTATAGTGCCAATCAATTTCAATCGATTCACGAGTAATGCCAGCTTCAGGCCCGGTTAATAATCTTTCATCATTAATAAGAGCGTTTATAAAAGTAGATTTTCCGGCGTTAGGTCTGCCACTAACTACTATCTGCACACAATCTCCTTTAATTGGATCAGCTATATTTGTCTCGATTGATTCTTCTTCAGGTAACTTGGCAATAATCTCGTCATATAAATCAATTAAGCCTGTGCCATGCTCGGCAGAGATAGCCACCATACTATCAAACCCTAATTTGTAGTACTCTTTATCAAAATCAAAAGCTTTCTCGCATTTATTAACTACCAATATAGCAGGCTTATTATATTTTCTAATAAAGCTACCAAGTAGCTTATCATCAGGCAATATTCCGCTTCTACCGTCAACCATAAAACAAATTAAATCTGCCTCTAAAATTGCTTTAGTAGTCTGTTCCATTAACCTTGCGCCCATACTATCATGATTCTCTTCAAGTCCTGGGGTATCAATTAACAAAAATTCAAAAGAGCCGATTTTAGCATTTGTATATTTTCTATCTCTAGTAACGCCTGGCAAATCGTGAACGATAGCTTTTTTACGTATGCTTAATCTATTGAAAAGCGTTGATTTTCCTACATTCGGACGACCAACTAAATTAATGATTTTCTTAGTCATTATTAATATATTATTATGGTTAAGAGAACTAATCATGCTCCGATAAAACCTACTATATTTGCTATTATAATAGGTGTATTTTTTATTAATATGCTGTATATAAGCCAACTACAAAGAGCAATAGCACTTATAGTAAAGGCATGCATAGAAACGGAAGCCGAAGATTTGCAGGTGAAAATCTTATGAGCCTGTACATAAAACATAAAATTGCCGATTGTACCGACAATCGTCATATATTTTTCGTAAAATTTCATGAATTTTGGAGACATATATTTATTTTTAAAAGTGATTTATGTCATTCCTACGTAGATTAATTTTGCCGCTGTCATCCTAGCTAACTTGATCGCGGGATCCAGTTTTAAAATACTAATATTAGTATTTTAAATTATTTTTATGGAGACCGTGGTCAAGCCACGGTACGACACCGAGTGCGTTTTCCGGTCCATGCAGGCAATGACGACTCAGGCTACCCCTTAAAGCTTGCAATTACCGGTATATGATCTGAAGGTTTTTCTTGGGTCCTTAAATTATAATCCATATAGCAATTTTCTAAATAGTCAATAGTATTATTGCAACCAAGAATCATATCAATGCGCATACCTTTATTTTGTTCAAAACATCCGGCTCTATAATCCCACCATGAAAATTCTTGTTTACTCGGATGCATCAATCTATATAAATCCTCAAACCTGGAATTTAGAATAGTACGTAGTTTTTTTTGTTCAACCTCAGTAAAACAAGTAGTTTCAGCAAGTAGCTTAGGTGAATATACGTCTATATCGAACGGTGCAATATTGACATCGCCGCCTATGATAGTTTTTTCGTCAAAAGATTTTTTAGTTGATAGATAATTGATAAAATTATCATAAAATGCTAGCTTTGCCACAAATTTATCGCTACCGACAAATGAACCGTTAGGAGCATAGAGCGAGATTATATTACAAAACCCTATAGGTAATGATAATTTTATTTCTAAGAATCTTGCTTGATCACTGCAGTAATTATTTGGAAAATCCTTAATTATTTCATCCGCAGGAAATTTTGAAATTATAGCAACGCCGTTATATGATTTTTGCCCGTGAACATAAAAATTATAAGGTAGATCGGATAATTCATCAAAAGGAAATTTTGCAGTTTCGCATTTTATTTCTTGTAATAATAAAATATCCGGATTTTCTTTAGATAAAAAATGACGAAATAAATTAAGTCTTGTTTTTATGGAATTAATATTCCAAGTAGCTATTTTCATGTGGGTTTTTCTAAGTTTGGACTTTCATTACGGAATCGCCACTCAAGAAAACCAAAATGATAAACTAAGAGACTAGTAATAAATGCTCCGGAAATTACTATAATCATTGAGTATTTTATTGTATGATAATTTGGATTACTACCGTACATATCTAATAATACGCTAAAAGCTATACCCCATAATACAGTGATTTCAATACTAACGCCTCTTGGTACCCTCTTAATTGCATTTTCTTTCATAATAAAATCTCGTAATATTGCACCGCAATTAGCTGTAATGAAAGCACAAAACGGTCCCCAAAAACTTAAAGGCTCAATTTTGTGAATAATAACCATTGCAACTCCTATAATTATAAAAGTTGCTTGTCCGAATGAATCGCAAATTGCTACTATATTATTTAATGATTGTTCTAAATAATTATCTTCAGCAATCTGTTTATTATAATAGCTAAATAATTTAATAATTGTAAAACCGAGTAAAACTACTATAAATATGTAATAGAAATAAGAAGGAGTAAAATAGAAGTTTAAATGTCCGGTATCATAGTTTACTATTAAATCTAGCATTATACAGCTACTAACAGACGGTAATACCGCAAATAAAAATGTACCGGATAAAGTACTATTTTTTCTACTACTCAAAATAATTCCTGCAAAAGCAAAAGCAAGGCAACCAAGTAAACCTATAACATGACACCAACGAGAATCTATAGATTTAGGTAATAGAATATGATATATGTATGTCTTAATAATTTTTTTATACTCGTTACTTGCAAGAAAATCATCTATCGCAAAATTAAATTGTTCAACTATATTTAAAGATACGTTTTTTTTGCTAAACATTAAATGTAGAGGAGTTTTAATATTTAAGGGAACTTCTAATATATTCCTGTCCATTGTTCTTCCTAAAATATTAACGGCACCGACAATGCGATCACTAATGAAACCGTCAATTTCTTTCTTGATTAATCCATTTATCAATTCCATATTATTTTGATATATTCTCATTATATCTTGATTTTTCTCATTATATAAAAAGTCCGTAAATTTAGGGTCTCCGTATACAGTACCTTTCACTATTCCTAACTGAAGATTAAATAGACGTATTTGTGCTGTTAGTTCATTAACATTTTGGAAATTTAACTTTTTGGCAAGCGGTTCAATAATAAATAATGATAATTCTTCAAGACGATAAGGCTTTGAAAAATAAGCATAGTGACTTCTCTCAGTAGTATAAGTAGCTCCTGCTGTCATGTTGGCATTTCCGCTTTGAATATCTAATTGATCTTGATACCAGCTATCTTGATTATACTCAATATTGAGACCTATTTTTGCAGCAATAGCGTTAATTAATTCTATATCCATACCGGAAACAGTAGTATGACCGTTTGAAGCAGCAATTAAGTATTGGTAAGGTTCATTTATATACCATGCATTTATCAAAGTTTTTTTAGGGGCTGTCCTTTCGCATTCTAAAATTGCTTGTTGTTCGTTTGCACCTATGCTCAAAGCATAACAATTTTTAGAAATGAGCAGTATAAAAATAAAAAGCTTTAAAATTTTCATGGTCTGTATTTTTTTAGAATTGTGTTTTGTCATTCCCGCCGTAGGCGGGCATCCAGTACTTTAAAGCTTTTCAAAAGCTCGATTTATCTCGCTTTACCCTAGATGTTCGCCTACGCGGGAATGACATCGAATCCGTATAATAAAGTTCCTTAATTACGAACTACCTTAATCTCGCCGTCAGAAAATTTAATATTAAAAATTTTTTCATTAGCAGCAGTAATTTTAGAAGATAAAAAATTACCCGTTTCTCCTTTAACTATAGCAAAACCTCGTTTTAATACGTTATTATAATCAAGACTTGCAAGTAATGTACTATTTAATTCTAATTTATACTCAAAATTTTTCAAAGTATTATTTGCCGATTTTGATAGATAAGCTGTTTGATGTGTTAATTCTAATGTTTTGTAATTGAGTATTTTAGCATGGTTAACTCTTTCTTTAGAAAAAGATTTAATCTTTGTTTCTTGTAGTTCAATAAAGCACAATAAAGCATCTAATAAATTAAAACCGGTTTCATCCAGTAATTGCTGTCTATTATTCATATAGTGAGAGAGATATCTGTGTATTTTATCGTAATTTATTATATTGTGTTCGTGATACTTAATTAACCTGCTAGTATTATTCAATAATATTTTTTCATAAGAGTGTAGAGTATTATTTAAAATAGATCGTACTGGTACGGCAAACTCTGCAGCAGCAGTCGGTGTTGGAGCTCTTTTATCGGCTGCTAAATCTATTAAAGTATAATCCACTTCATGACCTACTGCGGAAATAATAGGAATTTTTGAGTTGTAAGTGGCACGTACTAATATCTCATCGTTAAATGACCAAAGATCTTCTATAGAACCGCCGCCTCTAGCAACAATTATAACACTTGGTTTATTTACCTCTTCTAAATTGTTAAATCCTTCAATTGCTTCAGCAATTTCATTGCTGGAATTTTCTCCTTGTACGCTAACCGGCCATATTATTATCTGAGTTGGAAAACGTTCGCGAATACGATGAATAATATCTTTAATAACGGCACCGGTTATTGAAGTGATAACGCCTATTTTATCAGGTAAAAAGGGTATAGGAATACGTATTTTATTAAATAAGCCTTCTTTTTCTAAACGAGCTTTACGCTCGTTTAGAATTTGCAGCATAGCTCCAAGTCCTGCAGGTTGCAAATTATCTACCGATAATTGATAGCGTGAATTACCTGCATAACTTGAAAGTTTGCCGCTAATCACCACTTCTATACCATCATTTAAAGGAAATTTGATTTTAGCAAGAATAGGACGCCAGCAAGTACAAGCTAAAATAGCGGTATTTTCTTTTAAGTTAAAATAAGCATGACCTGAGCTTGCTATTTTTAAACCTGAAATTTCTCCTTTTACCTTAATATAGCCAAAATTATTTTCTAATAATTCTTTGATTTTATTAGAAATCTCACTAACTGAAAACTCTTTGGTTGCTTGATTTGTAATGAAATTATCTAGCATTTGTTTAAGATTATTTGTAGTTTGAACGGGGGTTTATGTTATTCCCGCGAAAGCGGAAAGCCAGTAAAACATATAAAAATTTAATTTTTTATATGTTTATTTTATCCAATATGTAATTTTATTTTTCTAGATTCCTGCTTTCGCAGGAATGACATCCATTAATGACATACATCTCTCCATAGAATAACCTTGCACTGTAAAAGAGCAAGCAAAATTTTTTATTATTTGATATATTACTAATAGCTTGCTATTATTTTTTACTATTAAAATATATTTGTTAATATAAATGCTATTGCGAATAATATGTTTGCTTATTATCATAATATTTTCTTTGATAAGTTTTGCCGATTTTTCTAAGAATGGTCAAAATATTAAAATAAGCAATATGATAGCCGACTTCGTAGAGTATAACGAAGGTCAGGATTTGATATATGCTAAAGGTAATATAAGCATTATCACGGATGAGTATTTATTAACGGCAGATAATTTACTTTATGATATAGAAAACGATATTTTATGGGCAGCAGGTAATATCCGGATTAAGGATAAACAAAACAGAATAATAGAGGGTGATAAAGCAGTTTTAAAAGACGAATTTAAGAAAGGGATCATATCGGAATTCATTTTACTTTCCGGTGATAATAATCTTTTAATTGCTAAACTTGCCGAAAGAATAGATAAAAATAATCTTAAGCTGCACCATGCTGAATTTACCCCTTGCGATGTTACTTGTAATAGAAACCCTATTTGGCAAATTGCTGCTAAGGATACTTATATTCATTCTGAAGAGCATAGAATAGTTTATAAACACGTATTTTTTGAAGTATACGGCATACCGATTTTTTACTTACCGTATTTTTTCCATCCGACGCCTACGGCCCCTGCAACTTCCGGATTATTGGTACCTGACGTCAAAAATAAAGGGTTTGGTATACCTCTATATTTACGTGCAAAACCTAATATGGATTTTACTCTCACTCCAAGGATTTTTAGTAAATATCAAACTTATGAGCTAGAAGCACGTTATCGTCTGAATGATACCGATAATATGAATTTTCAAGGTAGTTACGGTAAATTACCATATTTTCTAAAAAAAGATGGAAGTATAGTAAAAAATAAAAAAGTTTCTTCTTATCATTATATAGCAAGTGGCAATTTTATTAGTACCGATAAAGTTTATGATTACGGTTTTAGAGTAGCACGTACATCGGATAAAGCTTATTTAAAAAATGATTATAATAACTACGCTTCATATTTAACTTCTAAAATATTCTTAAATAACATTCATGAGGCTGATTATTTTTCAGCGGAAGGATTAAGTTTTCAAGGCTTAGGTAGTAATGATAGTAAGTATACTGACCCGTTAGTATTACCGAAAATCAATACAAAAAACGTGATAAATTTGAATGATAATGACAACAGCCATATCGTTGTTGAAAATAATACGTTAATGTACAAAGAAAGAATAGGGAAACAAGTTGCTAGAACCTCTTTACAAGTATCCTTTATGCATAATGTTCTGACTTCTTCAGGGCAAATTTTTGATTTTGTAGCAAAAGATAGAGGTGATTTTTATCTTGCTAGACGGGCTTATTTAGATAAGCCGAGAGAAAGTAAATCATTTCAAAGAAATATACCGGAATTGCAAACCTTATGGCGTTATCCGTTAGTAGGTAATATAACAAAAACGATAAATTTACTTATTGCACCGGTAGTTTCTTTTACTATGGGACGTAAACTATCTAAGAAAGATAAAAAATTTGTTATAATTGATCCTGCTAAATATGAATTATCTGAAAAAAATATCTTTTTATCCAATCGTTATAGCGGTATTGATTGCCATGATTTCGGTAATAGATTAAGTTACGGCTTAAATACTAGTATTGCTCAAGAAGAAAATTATTTAAAATTATTTTTAGGACAGTCACGTAATACAAGATATAGTATAGATTTGCCTGCCGATGATACGGAAAATGTAGGGCAGATTCTAGGTAATCTTTCTAATAATTTAGAAGTGTTTTATAGCTTTCGGAAAGATAGATATTTCAGACCTATTAGAGATGAAGTGGGAGGAAATTTTAACTATGATAAGATTAACTTTCTAGGTAGTTTTATTCAGCTCACCAATCTTAAAAAATATTATTTCGTAGAAAGTATAAAGGTTTTAAATAATAGAGTACGACAATTTTATGGAGACATAAATTATCAGCTAGCGGAAAATTGGACTATAGGCTTTGGTGCCCGCATTGATCTCTCTAGACGTTCTCCAAATTTACTTATTCGAACTATTAGGGTGACATATGCTAAAGATTGTGTTAGAATTACTGCAAAGATTTATTCCGATTATCTAGCCGACGGAAGTAGAGGAATCAAAAAGACTACCTCTTCACCTACTATTTCTATTGGTTTAAAGGTTTTGAATATGTGAGTTTCAAATGTGCCATATGTCATCCCCGCGGAGGCTGGAATCCAGGGTAAAGCGAGATAAATCGAGCTTTATCGGTATTGTGTATATCTTTTAATTACTAGATTCCCGCTTACGCTGGAATGACATCTAATTCCAATTATTACGTTATGTGAGTCTGAAAAAATATGACAAAATTACTACTTATAATCATTACTGTTTTTTTTACTTTTAATGTAGCACAAGCATCATTACCGAATATAGTAGCATCCGTAAATGATGAACCTATTACTCTTAATGAGTTCCGTGCTAGAAAAAAAATGATTATGGCACTAAATAATGTTGAGAGCTTAACACCTGCTCAAGATAAGCAGCTGAGTGACTTGGCAATCAAGAGTTTAATTGATGAATCTTTGCTTTTTCAATATGCTGGAGATAGAGAAATTCCGCAAGAAGAGATAGACAACACTATTAAATCTATTGAAGATCGTAATAAAATGCCTCACGGTTCTCTTCTTCAGTATCTAAAAAGCAGATCAGTGAATCCTGATAGTTTTATTTCCCAAATTAAATCCGAGTTGATTAAAATGAATATTTTATCAAGTCTATCAAGATCGGTACAAGTAAGTAATAAAGAAATAGATGTCGCAATTTTATCTAGCGATCAAAAAGACGTAGAAATTTCAATGCAAGTATTTACATCTAAAGATAGTAGCAATAAAGCGTTTACGCAGATGAATCATTTGAAAAATCGACTAAAAAAATGTGCGGATGTTAAAAAATCGCTTTATGATAATTTCGCTACTATGGAAATTATTACCGATAAGCTTAGCAAGATAGAAGGCGTAAAACAAACTATCGTAAAGGACTTAAGCTTGGATAAAGCAAGTAATGTTTTTGAAGTAAATAACAAATTTGAAATAATATTAGTGTGCAGCAAAAAAATCTTAAATGTTAATGAAGATGAAAATAATTATGTAGTAAATTTCTTAACTAATAAAAAGATTTCGCAAAAAGCACAAAAAATGTTTGAAAATATGCGTAAAAAGGCAGCCATAACAATAATGCTGCCGTCTTAGTATATTGTCACCCCGTGGCTTGACCACGGGGTCCAGTCTTTATTAATAAGATTTTTTTTTGGAGGCCGTGGTCAAGCCACGGCATGACACTGGGAAAATAACAAAATTCCATTTCTACTAAAACAACATTACCCCATGCTCCCTTCAATTGCAAAACATGTAGCATCTCATCAAATTAATCCTCTCAAAAAGCACGGACAAAATTTTATTTTTGACAGTAGTTTATGTGATAAAATTGTACGTGCGAGTAACCTTGCAGAAAATAGCAGGGTGCTAGAAATAGGACCAGGCACCGGAGGGTTAACTAGGTCAATATTGCAGAAAAATCCTGAATCCTTAACTGTTATAGAAACAGATGAGAGATGCATCCCGCTCCTTAATGAGATTAAAGAATATTATCCTAATCTAAATATTATTAAACAAGATGCTCTTAAAATAAATTTAACTGATTTAGACTATGATAAAGTAACTATAATTTCTAATTTACCGTATCATATAGGTACTGAGTTAGTGATTAGATGGCTGAAAGAAGCACGACTAATTACTGATATGACGCTAATGTTACAAAAGGAAGTAGTAGAACGTATTTGTGCGATGCCGTCAACTAAAGCATATAGCAGGTTATCGGTAATATGTCAGTTAATTGCTAAAGTGGCAAAATGCTTTGACGTAGCACCGACTGCTTTCTATCCACCTCCTAAAGTATATTCTGCGATAGTTAAACTAATACCTTTAGAAAATTCACCGTCTATTGCTCTAATAAATAAAGTTGAGAAAATAACAAAACTTGCTTTTGCAGGACGGCGGAAAATGATCAAATCATCACTGAAAAATCTTGTACCTAATATACATGAAGTATTAACTCAGTTGAAAATCAATGATAATTATCGTGCTGAAAATCTTACCCCTCAAGATTATTTGAGAATTGCTATGAGGCTCTCAGGAAATAAACTTTAATTAGTAATTAAAGAGCGCGTTCGATATTATTAAGTTTGCATTATTCAGCTTTATCTAATTTTTCTGCTTCTTGCTGTAATTTATACTCTGCTGCTTTTTCTTCTGCATAATTAAAAAAGCAATAACAGAAAGTTAAAAAACTAGTCAAAACTATTCCAAGAGTTATTAGTATTAACTTAAGCTCTTGCCTTGCATTTTAAGCTTTTAATCGCCTTTCTTCCTCTTCATCAATATAAGACTCAGAGGTTAAAATTTCTTCTTCTTTATTTTTCATATTTTAACTCTTTAAAATTAGCTTATATATTAATGATAGAGTTTCATGATCATTTGAGAGAAGTAATTTATAGGGGGAATTAAAAGAAGTCAATGATTATAATTGTTAATTGTAATAATTATATATTGAATAAATCTATTTTACTCAAAAATACGGCTTTTCCTATTTACTAGGTAAATATGCATTAGTTCTTTAGGCTTGCAATTAAGCAATTAAACTTGATCCTACAAATTCTGAAGCACAATATAATAAACAACATTTATTAAAGCGTATGTATTATGAAGTAAAAATGCTGAAAAGCTTGATTTTATGCTGCACTCGCCGTTTGATACATTGGTGAATTTACCTAAAACCGGCGGAATGGTACCCGCGGCCGGACTTGAACCGGCAAGAGCTTATGCTCCACGGATTTTAAGTCCGTTATGTCTACCATTCCATCACGCGGGCAGTTATAAATACAGAACTGTATTTTTCTAACTGGACAGACTAATAAAAAAAATACAAAAAAGCAAGTACTTTTATCGTTAATATATTAGTCTGATATGGAAAAGTTATTAAACACCTTTACAATAGTTAATTTACTCATTAATTTATTAGATAATTAACTTAAATAGTGACAAAATAGTAATAATATGATATATTAGTTTCAGAAAGTAATACTTTCTTTTGCATGTTATTGACATGTTTATTGACAAATGCCGCAAGGTAAGGTAGTTTTGTATAATGAATTTTATTGGCTCGTATATTTAGGTGAGGCTTAAAGTAAGATTTAAGTTTCAGTTATTATAAGCGTGTGTTAAGTTCAAATAAGTATTTCTATCTAATAAAGGTTTTTATGGCTACAAATATAGTAGGTAAAGTTAAGTGGTATAATTCTACGAAGAATTTTGGATTTATTGAACAGGAAAATGGCGGCAAAGATGTGTTTGTACACAAATCAGCCGTAGACGCAGCAGGTTTACATAGCCTTGAAGAAGGACAAGATGTAATTTTTGACCTTGAAGAAAAGCAAGGAAAAGCCTATGCTGTTAACCTCAGAATTAAATAAATGTATTTATAATACCAAAAGCAGCTATCCAAAATTGTTTATAATTTAGGGTAGCCTAGTCATCTTTATCAAAATAGTAAATATTTTGTTTTTGTCTTATAATAACCTATATAATTTTAAGTATAATAAATTATTTTTACTAAAGGGCATGAAAATACTCTAAATCTAATAATGTTATTCTGGCTTGAATAAGATTCTAAAATAGTTTCATTATTCATTATCGTTTTATATATTTAGTTTGGTTTGTAATCTAGCTTAAGCATATTTTTTGATTCAGGATAATTATATAAGTCGTTATTTTTTTATACAATAGACCTCTTGCATAACTTATCTTAGAGGTTATTTATAAATAAATTTTAATTAGTAATTAAAGAGCTTTTTTAGCAAAAATTAATAAGATTTTTGCAGAAATAGTTATTCATATTTCAAAAAAAATCTTATCATTTGCAACCAAAAAGAATTAAATTATCGGTTAAAACTTATTTACAGATAGGCTCTTAATAAAGGGAATAAGAGATTTCTACTCTACTCAAGCGTACTATAGTTAAGTATGTAAGGCTGAGAGAGCGTCTCATATATATTTAAGAAATGGGTTATGTCAGTGGTTTAATCAATAATGTGCATATTTTGATTTAAAACTATATTGGATTATATAATGAAAAATTTTAATTTATCTGAAGAATTAATTATCGCTCTTGAGACAATGAATATCACTGAGCCGACTGAGATACAAAAGCAATCGATTCCGGTTGCAATGGCGGGGTCGGACATACTCGCTTCTAGCCAAACAGGTTCAGGAAAAACTCTTGCTTATTTATTGCCGTTGATTGATGCATTTATTAAAAATAAAACTACTGCTTTAATTCTTGTTCCGACTAGAGAATTAGCAACACAAATACACAGTACTTTAAATAAAGTAACTACATCCTATAAAATTAATAGTGCACTTTTGATAGGCGGTGAACCGATGCATAAACAATTTATGCAATTAAAAAAGAATCCAAAAGTGATTATCGGTACGCCGGGGCGTATTATCGATCACTTAAATAGAGGAAGTTTAAAAATTGATCGCATAGGCATAACTGTACTTGACGAAATGGATAGAATGCTTGATATGGGGATGAAAGAACAGTTAGAAGAAATCAATAAATTTTTACCGGGAAAAAGACAAGTTTTAATGTTTTCTGCTACTATGCCAAAACATATTATTGCTGTGTCTCAAAAATATCTAAACAATCCGGTACGTATTACAGTAGGTGCTACTAATAAAGCAGCTGCAGAAATAAAACAGGAATCAATGCATGTTTCTGATAAAGAAAAATTTAGTGAATTAACTAAACAACTTGGTAATAGGGAAGGATCGGTAATTATTTTTGTGAAAACTAAGCGCTCTGCCGATCAATTAGCTAAAATGTTAAAATATGAAAATCATAAAGCAGAAGCTATACATGGTGATTTAAGCCAACGTCAACGTGAAAGAGTAATTTTATCATTTCGTAAGTCAAACCATAGAATAATGGTAGCAACTGATGTAGCGGCTCGTGGGCTTGATATTCCTCATACACAGCATGTTATTAATTATGATTTACCTATGTGTCCTGAAGATTATTTACATAGAATAGGTAGAACGGGTAGAGCAGGGGCTACCGGACATGCCTTGTCTTTTATTTCTCCTGATGATATTACTAGATGGCGTGCAATTGATCGGCTAGTAAATAAAGGAGAATCTACGCCGCGTAGTGAGTTTAGAAGTGATAAAAATAATCGTAAAAGATCATTCGGTAAAAGAGCCGGCAGTGAGGGTAAAAAATTTAATTCTTTTGATAATAGCCGTAAAAGAACCTTTGACGGTAACATCTACGGTAATAAAAGAAAGAAAGTATCGTAGTACGGTCTGATGTCATTCCTATGAAAGCATGAATCCAAAAAAAAGTATAAATACAGCAAATTTTTGAAATTAAAAGCTCGATTTATCTCGCTTTATAATGGATTCCTGCTTTCGCAGGAATGACACCGAGCACTTTTCTTGAGCCATGCAATAACGCTGAATAAATCACGGGATGACAAATATAAAAAAGGAGGATAAATTCATAAGTTTAAATTTTTTACGATTTCAATATATATCTAATATTTTCTTTATATTAATAATTTCTTTTCCCGGAGGTTTAATTTATTTACTTACCAGTTCAACGCTTTCTTTTTGGCTTCGAGAATCCGGTTGTGATAAAATCACTATCGGGCTTTTTAATTTAGTTAATTTTATTCATATATTTAAATTTTTATGGGGTCCTTTACTAGAAAAAGTAAGTTTTGTCCCTTTAAGTAAGCGAGGATATAAATATTGTTTAATTATTGCTTTGGTTAGCTGTATTTGTTGTGTATATGTTCTAACAAATTTTAACCCTAACACTCATTTTATACCATTTGCTTTGTGTTTAGTAGCGGTGGCATTTTTTTCTTCCATTTATGATATGTTGCTTCAATCATCACAGATGTTACTTATTACAAATAAAAATTGGGGCATAAGTGAGGCAGCTTGTACTACAGGCTTTAGAATCGGTATACTTATAGCAGGTTCAGGAGCGTTATATTTATCAACTATCATATCTTGGCAAGATGTTTATCGTGCTATGGCAATTTTATGTATACCGTCATTACTATTAATTATAATTTATCCGCTTAAATTTAAAGATAAGATAATTACTAATGATTTTTATAGATTTTGGCATGCTTTTTATGACTTTATCAAGAAACCTAAATGGCTAATAATTGTTAGTTTTATGCTGCTATATCGTCTTCAGGATAATTTTCTTTCAATTATGCCAAATATGTTTTATCTCGATATCGGGTATACGAAGAAAGATTTAGCTCTTGGATATAAAGCTTTTGGTATGTGTGCTGCAATCCTTGGAGGTTTTATAGGCGGGTTTTTGTGCCGAAAATATGAATATTCTTATTTGCTTAAAAGAGCATTAATATATCATGCTTTATCTAGCCTATCTTTTTTATTTCTCTATTTTTATAATCGAGATATTACAAGTCTGTATATATCGGTCTTTTTTCAAGAATTTACCAAAGGCTTAACTATGTCGCTGTTTTTTTCTTATCAATTAAGATGTTGTAGTGCTGAATATTGTATAACCCAAATTGCTTTAATTACTTCTATTGCTTATATTAGTACCATATTGTTTGGTAGTGTTTCAGGCTATGCGGCTACTTATCTTGGATGGAGTTATTTTTTTATCATAGCAGGATTTTGTTTTATTCCTGCTTATATATTAATTCGATATTTACCTAAACTATAAATATTGTATAATTTAGATTGTCGTTTTATAATAATCAACAAATTTATTAGTGTGATTTATTTATGTTTATTCAAACTGAAGATACTCCAAATCCGGATGCAATAAAATTTTTCCCAGGGCAGGAAATAAGTAGCGATCAGCCGGTATTTTTTAGTGAGATTGCTACAGTTAAAGGAAGAAGCCAACTTGCAGAATCGCTATTTCATATTAATAATGTAAAATCAATATTTTTCGGTAGTGATTTTATAACGGTAATTAAACAAGCTGAAGGTAATTGGCAAGTTATAAAGCCTGAAGTTTTAATGATTATTATGGATCATTTTGTTTCAGGATTTCCTGTATTTGAAGAAAGTACCAAAGCAGATACTGTAAATCATAACCTTGAGGGGTTTTCAGCAATAGAGAAGCAAATCGTAGAGATTATTGAAACTAGAGTGCGACCATCTGTTGCTCAGGACGGCGGCGACATAATATATAAAGGGTTTGAAAACGGTGTAGTTAAATTAGCACTTCGAGGTTCATGCCTTGGATGTCCTAGTTCCACCATTACCTTAAAAAACGGTATTGAGTCCATGCTTAAACATTTTGTACCGGAAGTACAAGAAGTTGAAGCTGTAGAGGAAGATTTTGAGTAATTTAGGCATTACCTAAGGGAGTGGATTTTAAGTGTCGATGTCGTTCACGCATTCTATGTCATTCCAGCTTCTGCGGGAATGACATAGAAGACATGCAATAACAACTTCAGCTACTTGCAATGACGATATCTATAATACTAACCTTCCTTTGCAGAATTGATTATATCATTTTGATGCCAAATAACGTAATATAGTTTAACATCTTTTGGAGCATATACTACGATAGGTAGTTTGCTATTATATCTTAAAAATGTTTCATCGCCTAAAAATATACTTACTGGTTGCATAGTTGCTTTTACGTTTGGGCATGCCATCATTGTACTAGCAGGGTGATCGCTAACTTGCTCGATTATATAATAATTATATCCCCATCCTTCTAAAGTTTTTGTGTCCAGCTTACCGCCAAACCAAACACGATTACAATCTTTCATTACATTTTTTGTTATTTGTAATGCTACTTTTAGCTTTGCTTCATTAGACTCTGTAGGTAAATAAATTACATAACGCTTTTAATTTTTAAGTGGTGTAGATAGGGTGCAATATCTTTTAACCGCTTATCGGTATTCGCTAGTAATCTGCTACCAAAAAGACCTAGCGTAAGAAACAATATAATTTTATTTGGCATATGATTATTTTTTTAATTAATTAAACCATTATCTCGCCTAAAGGAGTTATATAAGAAGAATTTATTTTACCATCGGCTATATCAGCACTAAAGCCTTCACTATAGTCACCCTCACCCTGTGCGTTTATTTTTTTTACTTAAAAATAATATAGCATTTTCAAATTTATTTTCTTTTAATATAGGCTGATTATTTAAACTGAAAACTTTCATGGCAAGCTTTTCATTATTAGGTAATCTAAAATATATTTCTGATCCGTTATTGGATTCAAAAAAATTACATTTATTATAAGCACCTAATAATAAATTATTTAATACATCTATGGTAACTTGTTCTTCAAGGTTTATAATTTTAGGAAATAATATGTAATTATTGTGATTATTTTGTATATTTGAAATAAGAATAGTTTGAGAGTTATATTGCTGTTTTTCCAAATATATATTTGCAAAATTATTTTGTTTTAATTCCATAAAGGTTAGTTCAGCCTTATATTTTTGTTTGTCACTTAATTCTTTTTTATGCTGTTCTGAAATTATATTCATTTTCTAATCTAATCCCTTTTCTTTCTTAAGAAAGCCGGTATGTCATGAATATCCGACTCTTTATTATCTTGATCTAGAGTATTAACAACAATGTTTTTGCGTTCTAAAGTTTGATTATTTGAAGCACGCAGAGAACCCCATATTTTTCCTAAAAATGATGGTTTTGGTGCGTCATCTTCAGATGGGTTGAAAGTATTTACATGTAACCCTAGTTCTTTTTCATTTCCGATAAAATTTTGATTTATTGGAGAGTCGGTAATTTCAATATTTTCGGTACTGTAGCTGTTAAAATCAGGAATTTCTTCTATTTGTGTAGGTTGTACTATAGCTTCATTATGAGTTTCTTCAGGAACTATATTGGTAGTTTCAGCTATTGCGGGTTTATATGTCGTCGGTACTTTATCGGCATCAATACCGGTAGCAACAACCGATACTCGGATAATGCCTTTTAATTCCGGATTAAATGTTGAACCGAAAATAATATTAGCATCAAGGTTATCTACTTCTTCTCTAATTCTATTAGCAGCGTTGTCAACTTCAAATAAGGTCATGTCGGAACCGCCGGTAATATTGATTAATACACCTCTTGCACCGCACATTGAGCTATGATCTAGAAGCGGATTTGAAATTGCAGATTCTGCTGCTTTAATAGCTCTATCTTCGCCGCTATCTTCACCCGTACCCATCATTGCTTTACCCATTTCGCTCATTACTGCTTTAATGTCGGCAAAATCAAGATTAATAAGTCCCGGCATAATCATTAAATCCGTTACTCCTCTAACACCTGTATGTAATACGTCATCTGCCATTTTGAAAGCATCGGCAAACGTCGTTTGTTCATTAGCAATACGGAATAGATTTTGGTTCGGTATTACAATTAAAGTATCAACGAATTGCTGTAGGTCAATAAGTCCTTTATCGGCAGTTTTCATACGATGACCGCCTTCAAAATGGAAAGGTTTAGTTACTACCCCAACCGTAAGGATGCCTAGTTCTTTAGCAATGCGTGCAATAACCGGTGCAGAACCGGTACCTGTACCACCACCCATACCTGCTGTAATAAATACCATATTACTATTTTCTAAGTAACTACGAATTGCGCTTTCTGATTCTTGAGCAGCAAGTGCTCCAACCTCAGGAGAAGCTCCTGCCCCAAGACCTCTAGTCGTAGAAACACCGAGTTGTATTTTGTTAGTGCATAAAGAATGTTCAAGCGATTGTGCATCGGTATTAGCTACTACAAAATTAGCACCTTGCAGATTAGCACTAATCATATTATTTACTGCATTACTACCTGCACCTCCTACACCGAAAACCGTAATGGTCGGCTTTAATACTATATTTTCAGGAGCTTTTATATTTAAAACCATGATAATCTTTTATTTATATAATTATGTTCAAGTATAATAAAAGATTAAGGCTGTGTGAAGAAAAATTTAATTAATATATTTTTGTTCTTTTTTGCTGCAAATTATGAGATTTTTTTGAAATAGGAATAGCTACTTGCTTCAAAAATCTTATTAATTTTCGTTTTAAAATATCTCACAATATATTAATTAAATTTTTTCACACAGCCTTAAAATTTCCACAGTATTTTATAAAAAATGCGGATTATTTTCTTTTAATAAGTGGAACGCCGTTATTATGACAAGCTTTGATTAATCCTTTAATTAGTAGCCACAGGGAGCCATTCATGCATGGCAGTTAACAAATAAGTTGCATAGTATGAAGTAAGATTATTGGCTCTTGCAGTATTCATAATTTCGTACATAGGAAAATCAAAATTTGATATATTGATGGGTAAGGAGTTTAAACAATCTATAGTTTTAATAATTTTTGCTGAAGTTATTCTAGCACGTTTTGCTGCTATTAATATTGTATTAGTTACTTCAAATTTCCAAAGCAATGGTACTACTGCTCTAAATTTATAACAATAATCTAATGTAAAGTTGGAATATTCATCACGTTCATCATTAAAGAACCATGAAGCAGTTATGGAGCAATCGGCTATAAATGGTTTAGAACTCATCTTCTACCTTCATCTCGAAGCTCTTTAATAGTATAAGGAGCCAATGTATTACCTTTGCTGAATTCTCTTATTTGCTCTACTATATTATCTATTTTAGGTTTTTGAGTTATAGGTATAATTTTTGCAACCGGCGTATTATGCTTACAAATAGTAATTTGTTCGCTGTCTTGTATACGCTGTATTAGATCAGAAAAATGAGTTTTTGCTTCTAGTAGGTTAATGTGATTAGATCAATTTTGTTTCACATAGGTAATATAATAAATAAACTAATTTAATACTAGCCTATTTATGAGATTTTGTGCAGTAATATTAATAGTTTAAATTTATATTTTTATATAAAATTTAAGGTTGTCCAACCATCTTTTCAGGAACTACTATTTTATCAAAATCTTCTTCTGATAAAAGATTGAGTTTTTTAGCTGCTGCTTTTAGAGTACTCCCATGCTTATGAGCTGCTTTAGCAATTTTTGCGGCATTATCATAGCCTATATGCGGATTAAGAGCCGTAACAAGCATTAGCGATTTATCACGTAAATCATTAATGCGTGTTACATTAGGTTCTAAGCCTTTAACACAGTGAGTAACAAAGCTATTTACGCTATCGGATAACAGCTCTATAGATTGTAGGATATTGTATATTATTACAGGTTTAAATACGTTAAGTTCAAGATGTCCGTTAGAGCCGGCAATAGTAACCGTAACATGATTTCCCATCACCTGACTGCACACCATTGTTAAAGCTTCGACTTGGGTAGGGTTTACTTTACCGGGCATAATCGAAGAACCGGGTTCGTTTTCTGGTAAATGCAGCTCACCAAGACCGCATCTTGGACCTGACCCCAGTAACCTTATATCATTTGCTATTTTCATTAAGCTAACTGCTATAGTATTAAGAGTGCCTGAAAATTCTACTAGTGCGTCGTGGGCAGCTAGACTTTCAAATTTATTAGGAGCCGTCTTAAAGGGTTGTTTAGTAAACTCTGCCACTTTCTCAGCAAATTTTATATCAAAGTCTATTTTTGAGTTAATACCTGTGCCGACTGCCGTTCCACCTTGAGCAAGTAGATAGACTTTTTTTAGTGCATTTCCTATGCGTTCTAAAGCATACTCTATTTGTGTAATATATCCGGAGAATTCCTGTTTAAGAGTTAAAGGAGTTGCGTCCTGCAAGTGGGTGCGTCCTATTTTTATGATTTTACCCCAATCTTTTGATTTGTCTTGCAAAGCGGTAAGTAAATTATTCAAAGCCGGTATAAGTTGCTGTTTAGTTGCAAGTACGGTTGCTATATGCATAGCGGTTGGAAAAGAGTCGTTGGATGATTGTCCTTTATTAACATGATCGTTAGGATGTACTGGAGATTTGCCGCCTTTCTTGCTTGTTAATTCTTCATTAGCAATAGAGGCAATAACCTCGTTCATATTCATGTTTGTTTGCGTACCTGAACCTGTTTGCCAAACTACTAAAGGAAAATTATCCTCAAATTCGCCTTCTAAGATTCTATCCGTAGCTTTATCGATACTTGTAGCTATTTTAGCTTCTAAATCACCAAATTCATAATTAACCTGTGCTGCACATTTTTTTAAAATAGCAAGAGCACGAATTAAAATTTCAGGCATTTTTTGTTTGCCTATTTTAAAATTTTCTAAAGATCTTTGAGTTTGAGCTCCCCAATAAAATTTTTCTTCTATTTGAATTTCTCCAAAAGAATCGCTTTCGGTTCTATAATTTTTCATAAATTGTTAAATGTTATATAATTACCTATTTTTTTCATAAAATGATCACTTACTACATTCAAATCTAATTGCTGGGCTAATTTAGCAAAACTATAATATAATTTGTCTGTTAAAGAAGCTTTGTTTAGATTCTTAGCAATAAATATTAATGTGTGTTCTATCATAAGATTACGATTAAAACTATAAAATTTTTGCCAATGTTCGTTATATTTAGGTTCAGAAGATTCTATGTAATCGGAATATATGGGTTTAGTAATTACTGCTTTACCTTGATATATATCAAATATAGTATCATTAATGAATCTTTCATTTTTGAGGTTATTTATCACTTTATCAAGAAAATTATTTAATATAGTCGTTGTTATCTCTTCTTCTGTAAGTTCATTTATCAATATGTCTAATTGCTTTTCAAAACTTTCGATAATTTGTTCATTTGGTCCCCTTTTCATGACTTTTCTCTCACATGAATTGATATAATAAAGTTTATGACTTTAATTTTAGTAGACTAAATATTTATATCGAAGTAAATAAAAAACAATATTTGATTTAAAAATATTATTGATGTAATGAATGAAAAATTATAGAAGCAGCATTTGATACATTAAGACTTTCAACTCTCTTAGCAATAGGGATTTTGACTAAATAATCACATGTTTCTTCAATTAATCTTCGCATGCCTTTATCTTCTGAGCCAAATACTAATGCCATTTTGTCGGAAATTAATTTATCGGTAAAGTAATCATTTGCAGAACCGGTTAGACCTATAATCCAAAAGCCGTGTTTTTTAAGATAATTCATACATGAGCGTAAGTTAGTAACTTTAATTATAGATATTAATTCTAAAGTACCGCAAGCCGCTTTAGCAATGCCTCCACTTTCATTCGGAGAATTATCTTGAGGTAATATTATAGCATTTATATCAAAAGCAGTGGCACTACGAATAATTGCTCCAATATTTTGTGTGTCTGTTATTTGATCAAGAATCGCAATTTTACATTTTGGTTTTTTTATATCTATGTTCTCTAAATTGTAAGAAAAAATTGGTCTAACTTTTGCAGCTATTCCTTGATGTGTTTGGTTTCCCAGTAATTTAGATAAAATATCGTTATTAACAATTTCATAAGATCTAGTACCTATTAATTTTTTGTTTGTATCAAAAATTTCCCTAGTGCATAAAATATTTTTAATTTGACGTTTTGGATTATTTAGAGCAGAAAATACAGGATGTTTCCCATACATATAATAACAATTTTTAGAATCAAGTTTTTTATTTTGCATCTCATTGAAAACCATCAGTAATTTGTTCTTGACAGAAACTACTATTTATTATAGAAGGTTACAACTAAATAAATGTGCAAGCTGCTATTTGTTTATTTGATAATTCGGCAAGAAGTTTTATTAAGTCCTAATACTAATTATATATTGTATTTTACAGTGAATTAGTCTATTTAATACAGTAAAGTTCTTGAGGAGGGGTGGCCGAGTGGTCAATGGCAGCAGACTGTAAATCTGCCCGCGTAAGCGTTCGAAGGTTCGAATCCTTCTCCCTCCACCACTTCAATGGTTCAGGGAAGTGTATCATTTTATTTTAAAAGATTTCATGTATATATGTTTAATTTTATTTAAAAATAAAACATCATTGTGTACATTTATAAATCTGAATAAAATTGATATAGGACTATTAACAAAATAGCTTTGAAATTATTTTAGTGGCACAATGCGGGTGTAGCTCAATGGTAGAGTTCCAGCCTTCCAAGCTGGCTGTGTGGGTTCGATTCCCATCACCCGCTCCAGAGATAGTGGTAACAAATAAATTTAGCAAAAAAATCACTTATAAAAAATTAACTTGTATTAAACCTAAAAAATTGTAGAGAGTAATAATATGGCAAAAGCAAAATTTGAACGAACTAAACCGCACGTTAATATAGGTACGATCGGTCACGTAGATCACGGTAAAACTTCCTTAACGGCAGCAATAACTATAGTACTTGCTAAGACAGGTGGAGCAAAAGCTACAGCGTATGATCAAATTGATGCTGCTCCTGAAGAAAAAGAAAGAGGTATAACTATTTCTACTGCACACGTAGAATATGAGACTAAAAATAGACACTATGCACACGTAGATTGTCCGGGACACGCTGACTATGTAAAGAACATGATAACCGGTGCCGCTCAGATGGATGGTGCAATATTAGTAGTTTCTGCTGCTGATGGTCCTATGCCGCAAACTAGAGAACATATATTACTAGCAAAACAGGTAGGTGTACCTGCTATGGTAGTATTCTTAAATAAAGTAGATATGGTGGATGATCCTGATCTATTAGAACTAGTAGAGATGGAAGTAAGAGAATTATTATCAAAATACGGTTTCCCGGCTGATGAAATACCTATTATTAAAGGTTCTGCACTTCAAGCTTTAGAAGGAAAGCCTGAAGGTGAAAAAGCTATTAATGAGTTAATGGATGCAGTAGATAGTTATATACCGCATCCTGTAAGAGCTACTGATAAACCTTTCTTAATGCCGATAGAAGATGTGTTCTCTATTTCAGGAAGAGGTACTGTTGTAACCGGTAGAGTAGAGTCAGGAATAATTAAGGTAGGTGAAGAAATTGAAATAGTCGGTCTAAAAGATACGCAAAAAACTACCTGTACCGGTGTAGAAATGTTCAGGAAATTACTTGATGAAGGACAAGCCGGAGACAATGTCGGTATATTACTACGTGGTACAAAAAGAGAAGAAGTTGAAAGAGGACAAGTGCTCGCAAAACCTGGTAGTATAAAACCGCATGATCAGTTTGAAGCTGAAGTATATGTGCTTAGTAAAGAAGAAGGTGGACGTCATACAGCATTTACTAATGACTATCGTCCGCAGTTTTATTTTAGAACCACAGACGTTACCGGTACAATAAAATTGCCTGCTGATAAGCAGATGGTTATGCCTGGAGATAATGCTACTTTTACAGTGGAATTAATTAAACCAATTGCTATGCAGGAAGGGTTGAAATTCTCTATACGTGAAGGTGGTAGAACAGTGGGTGCCGGCGTAGTAACTAAAATAAGTAATTAATTGATTTTATAAATACCTATTATTTTTTAATAATAGGTATTTATATTTTAAGATGTTTGAAAAACATCTTGCTGTTTAAATATTAGGTTTACTGAATGAAAAATAAAATCAAAATTCGTTTAAAATCATTTGATCACCGTAGTCTTGATCAAGCTACAAAAGAGATAGTTAGTGCTGTTAAAAGAATATTTGCTAGCATTAATGGTCCTATTCCTTTACCTAGAAAAATTGAAAGATTTACCGTAAATAGGTCTCCTCATATGCATAAGAAGTCAAGAGAGCAATTTGAAATTAGAAAGCATACAAGATTATTAGTTATAGATGATCCAAATCCGGCGGTTGTTGATGCTTTAAGTAAAGTTGATTTAGCAGCAGGTGTTGATGTAGTGATTGAATTAGAGAGTGGGGAATAAATGAGAACCGGTATAATTGCGCAAAAAATTGGGATGACTAGTGTTTTTAATGATAAAGGAGAAAGAATTTCTTTGACATTAGTAAAAGTTGATGATTGTCAAGTGGTAGAGCATAAAACTCTAGAAAAACATGGATATAATGCTTTGGTTATAGGTATAAAAGATAAAAAAATATCTAGAGTAACCAAGTCTATGAAGCAAGTTTTTGCTAATGCTCAAATATCTCCTAAAACTAAATTAAAAGAATTTAGAATTTCTAAAGAGAATTTTATTGATATAGCAGCAAATCTAGAAGTAGATCATTTTATGGCCGGACAATTTGTAGATATAACGGCAACTACTATAGGTAAAGGGTTTGCCGGTAGTATGAAAAGACATAATTTTAGAGGTCTTGAAGCTTCTCACGGTGTTTCTATATCCCATCGTTCGCATGGTTCTACAGGACAAAGACAAGATCCGGGAAAGGTTTTCAAAGGCAAAAAAATGGCTGGTCATATGGGGTGTAACCAAGTTACTATTCAAAATTTAAAAATATTTGCCGTTGATAAAGAGCGTAAGCTTATTATGATTCAGGGTAGTATACCTGGTCACAAAAATTCGTATCTTTCAATAAAAGATGCAATCAAAAAGATTTCAATAACTAGTTAAAGAGCTTTTTTAGCAAAAATTGATAAGATTTTTGCAGGAATATTATGCATATTTCAAAAAAATCTTATGATTTACAGCAATAAAGAATTAAATTATCGGTTAAAATTTGTTTATTGCTAACCTCTTAGACATGTTTGTTGAGGTTAAAGATTATCAAATTAACAAAACGTCATGCAATATTATTTATATAAAAGTTTTATATAAGACTGTATAAGGTTAAATAAAGATGAAAACTAAAATATTAAGTCTTGCTAATGAAGAAGTTGGTGAGATTAGCTTAAATGAAGATATATTTGCTGTTGAATTTATCAGAGATGATATAATAAAGCAGGTTATTGATTGGCAGAGAGCTAAAGCAATGTCCGGTAACCACAAAACTAAAACAGTATCAGAAGTATCAGGAACCACAAAAAAACCTTTTAAGCAAAAAGGTACGGGTAATGCAAGACAAGGTTCCCTTAGATCGGTACAGATGCGTGGTGGTGGTGTAGCTCACGGACCTAGAGTACGTAGTCATGCAACAAAATTACCTAAAAAAATACGAAAACTTGGTTTAATTCATGCTTTATCCGAGAAATTCGCTGAAGGGAGATTATTAGTAATAGATTCTTTAAAGCTAGATCAGCCTAAAACTTCTGCTCTTGTAAATATATTAAGCAAATTTCAAGGGAAAAGTTTCTTTGTAATAGATGGAAATGAAGTAGATACTAATTTTGCTTTAGCTGTAAAAAATATTTATAATACTGTGATTGTTCCACAAATAGGAGCAAATGTTTATGATATAATACGATATGAATATGTTCTATTATCACAAGAAGCAGTGAGCGTTTTAGAAGAGAGGTTAAGATGAGTTCTTATAAATACTACGATTTAATTAGAAAACCCATTATTACAGAAAAAACTACCACCCTTTCGGAACAAAATAAATACACTTTTTATGTAGATAAATTTGCTAAAAAACTTACCGTTAAAAAGGCTATAGAAGAAATATTTAAAGTAAAAGTAAAGAAAGTGAATATTTTAAACGTTAAAGGTAAGAAGAAAATATTTAAAGGAATTATAGGGACTCAAGTCAATAGAAAGAAAGCTATTGTTACATTAGCAAAAGACCATAATATTGATTTTGCCGGAGGAATTAAATAAATGGCTTTAAAAAACTTTAATCCAATTACTCCTTCTCTTAGAGAGTTAGTTCAAGTTGATAAAACTAGTTTATGGAAAGGCAGACCTTTAAAATCTTTGACCAAAGGTATATCTAAAACCGGTGGACGGAATAATCAAGGTAGAATTACTGCTTGGCACAGAGGTGGAGGACACAAGAAATTATATCGTATTATTGATTTTAAAAGAAATAAAATAGATATTTCTGCTATTGTTGAAAGAATAGAGTATGACCCCAATAGAACTGCTTTTATTGCTTTAATAAAATATGAAGACGGGGAATATTCTTATATTCTAGCACCGCAAAAATTATCTGTAGGTGATAGAGTAATATCAAGTCAAGACGCTGATATAAAAATAGGAAATTGTTTACCTTTAAAATTCATTCCTGTCGGTACTACTTTACATAATGTTGAAATGAAAGTAGGTAAGGGTGGTCAAATTGCCAGGTCTGCAGGTACTTCAGTAGATCTAGTGGGTAAAGATTCAGGGTATGCTCAGATTAAATTAAGATCAGGTGAATTTAGGTTAGTACCTTTAGATTGTAAAGCTACTATAGGTAGTATATCTAACCCGGATCAAAAAAATATTAATTTAGGCAAAGCAGGTAGAAATAGATGGCTCGGTTGGAGACCACATGTTAGAGGTGTAGCAATGAATTCTGTAGATCACCCTCATGGTGGTGGTGAAGGTAAAACTTCAGGAGGACGCCATCCTGTTACTCCTTGGGGATTCCCAACAAAGGGTAAGAAGACACGTAAAAATAAACGTACTTCAAAATTTATCGTAAAGAAAAGAAAATAGATTTTAAATTAATTAGGTATTAGTATGGCACGTTCAATATGGAAAGGGCCTTTTGTAGACGGTTATTTAATAAAGAAAGTTCAAAAATTAATGGAATCAGGTAAATCTGAAATGATTAAAACTTGGTCTAGAAGATCAACGATTTTGCCTATTTTTGTAGGGTTTACTTTTTCTGTTCATAATGGAAATAAATTTATTCCGGTTTCTGTAAATGAAGAAATGGTTGGAAGAAAATTAGGTGAGTTTGCTCCTACTAGAACATTTCACGGTCATGGAGCAGATAAAAAAGTCAAAAGAAAGTAAAGATTTGTATGGTACAGGAAAATAAAAATTTTGCTACGGCAAAAGCTAAATCTATTAGAGTAAGTCCAAGGAAGCTAAATTTAGTTGCAGCCTTTATTAGAAATATGAAAGTATCTGAAGCGTTGGTACAATTAACTTTTTCTCCTAAAAGAATTGCAAAAGTTGTGAAAGATTGTTTACAATCTGCTGTTGCAAATGCTGAAAATAATTTAGGTCTAGATATAGATAGATTGGTTATTACTAAAGCGACTGTAGGTAAGGCTTTAGTAATGAAAAGAGTTATGCCAAGAGCAAAAGGAAGAGTAACTAGAATAAATAAGTTTTTTAGTAATCTTTATATAACTGTTACAGAAAAAGAGGATAATTAAAATGGGGCAGAAAGTTTGTGCACATGGTTTTAGAGTTGGACCGACTTTAATTAAAGGTTGGGATTCCGTATTATATGCAGAAAAACATTATAAAACTCTTTTTATACAAGATTTAAAAATTAGGGATTTAATAAATAAAGGATTTAATCAAGCTCAAGTTAGCAGAGTTTTAATTAAACGTCCTTCTAATAAAAGTATTATAATTAATATTAATGCCAAAAAACCAAATATTATTATCGGTAGAAACGGTAGTGAAATTGATAAGCTAAAAAAAGCTATCGAGAAAATGACTTCTTTAAAAGAAGTGTATATAAATATCCACGAAGTTAGAAAATTTAATATAGATGCTGCTATAGTAGCTCAAACTATAGCATTACAGCTTGAAAAAAGAGTTTCTTTTAGAAAAGCTATGAAAACAGCAATTCAGGCTTCATTTAAGCAAGGTGGACAAGGTATAAGAGTTAGTTGTTCAGGGCGACTTGGAGGTGCTGAAATTGCTAGAACCGAGTGGTATATAGAAGGAAGAATGCCGTTACATACTTTAAGAGCTGATATTGATTATTCAACAGCTGAGGCTATAACTACTTATGGAGTTATAGGGGTTAAAGTGTGGATTTATAAAGGTGAATATATAGAAAATAAAAGATATAATTAATTTTAAGTATTAAAATGTTAGCTCCGAAAAAACAAAAATTTAGAAAAGCTCATAAAGGTAGAGTTGCTGCAAAAGCAAAAGCAGGTACGATTCTTGCTTTTGGATCATTTGGTCTAAAATCTATAGATGGTTGGCGTGTTACTGCAAGACAAATAGAAGCAGGGAGAAAAGCTGCTACTAGATGTATGAAAAGGCAAGGAAGATTATGGATTCGCATTTTTCCAGATGTTCCCGTTTCTAAAAAGCCTGCTGAAGTAAGAATGGGTAAAGGTAAAGGTTCTCCTGAATTTTTTGCAGTTAGAGTTTCGCCTGGAAGAATTATGTTTGAAATTGAAGGGGTAGAAGAAAATATTGCACTTAGAGCTTTGGAGCTTGCAAGTGCAAAATTACCTGTTAGAACAAGGATAGTGAGACGTTATGAATGATTTAAAATTATTAAGAAGTAAGTTATCTACTGAAACAATAGAAGAGCTTTATACAAAACTTAATCTTTTAAAAAAAGAATTGTTTAATTTAAGATTTCAACAAGCTTTAGGTGAGTTAAAAAATACTAGTAGGTTTTCGTTAGTCAAAAAGTCTATGGCACGTATTAAAACTGAATTAACAAAAAGATCTAATAGTGAGGAATATTAAAATGCCGAAAAGAGTGTTACAAGGCGTGGTTATAAGTTCAAAAGCTGATAAGACGGTTACAGTAAAAGTAGAAAGAAAGTTTAAGCATCCTATTTATAAAAAATTCGTGAAAGTATCTAAAAAGTATGCTGCTCATGATTCAGAAAATAAATATCAAGAAGGAGATAAAGTTAGTATAATTGAAAGTCGTCCTATCTCAAAAACCAAAACATGGCTAGTGGTAAATGGGGAATAAAGTTTTTAGTCTTTGACTTTATAAGGTAGATTGTTTATTTTATCTCTTGTGTATAAAAAATTGGAAGTAGTTTATGATTCAAATGCAGAGCATTTTGGAAGTTGCAGATAATTCCGGTGCTAAAAAAGTTATGTGTATTAAAGTTTTAGGTGGCTCTCGCCATATGGTGGCAAAGCTGGGTGATGTTATAGTTGTATCTGTTAAAGAAGCTATACCCGGCGGTAAGGCTAAAAAGGGTGATGTTTATAAAGGCGTGATTGTTCGTACAAAGACCGGAGTAGTAAGACCTGATGGTAGTACAATAAAATTTGATAAAAACGCATTAGTGCTGTTGAATAAACAAGATGAACCTATCGGTACTAGAGTTTTCGGTCCTGTCACAAGAGAACTTAGAGCGAAAAAATATGTTAGAATAATGTCGCTTGCAGAGGAAGTGTTATAAATGATTAAATTAAAAGTAAAAAAAGGTGATGAAGTTGTTGTTATTACCGGAAAGCACCAAGGAAAAAAAGGTAAAATATTAAAAGTTTTTCCTGAGGATAATACAGTAATTGTTTCTGGAGTAAATTTAGTAAAAAAGCATACTAAACCTAATCAAATGAGTGAAGGTGGGATAATAACTAAAGAATTACCTATACATATCTCAAATATTGCACACATCGATCCAAAAACCGGTAACCCTACCAAAGTAGCTTTTAGATTCTTAGAAGACGGTTCTAAGGTTAGAATAGCAAAGAAATCAGGGGAAATCATCGGTAAGGAAGGTAAATAATGTTAAGATTTAAAGCATTATATCAGCAAAAAATTATTAAAAACTTACAAAAAGAATTTTCTTATAAAAATAAGCACGAAATACCGCACATTAAGAAAATTGTTATAAATATGGGAGTAGGGGAAGCGATAGCCGATTCCAAAGTAATTAATAATGCGGTAAATGATCTTACTTTGATTTCAGGTCAGAAGCCGGTTGTAACGTTAGCAAGAAAATCTATTGCGACCTTTAAGTTACGCGAAAGTATGAAAATAGGCTGCAAGGTTACATTACGTAAAGATAGAATGTATGATTTTTTAGAAAGGCTAGTAATTGTTGCGTTACCTCGTGTTAAAGAGTTTCGCGGTTTTTCTTATAAAAGTTTTGACGGTAAAGGGAATTTTACTTTTGGATTAAAAGAGCAGATAGTTTTTCCTGAAATTAATTACGATAAAATCGATACAATAAGGGGTATGGATATTACAATCGTTACATCTGCTAAAACAGATAAAGAAAGTAAGTTTTTGTTATCAGGGTTTAATTTACCTTTTTATAATTAATTTTTAGGATATATATAATGGCAAAAATAAGTTCTATCAAAAAGAACGAAAGTAGGAAAAAAAAATCACAAAGTTTACATAATAAACGTTCAGCATTAAAAAGTAAAATTTATGATAAAAATATTTCATTAGAAGAGCGTTTTTCTTTGGTAATGTCGCTTGCACAATTACCTAGAAATTCATCATCTACTAGAATAAGAAATAGATGTGAGCTTACAGGTAGACCAAGAGGTGTTACAAGAAAATTCGGTATATCGAGGAATAAGCTTAGGGAATTAATAGGTAGAGGTTTAGTTCCCGGTGTAGTTAAGTCAAGTTGGTAAAAGTCGATAGGTAAATAATATGTCAATGACGGATAATGTAGCAGATATGTTAACTAGAATTAGAAATGCTTATAAAAGCAAATTGATAAATGTTTCTTTTCCTAGTGCTAAAATTAAAACTTCAATTTTAGATGTTTTACAAAAAGAAGGTTATATAAAAGATTATGTAACTACTCAAAAAAATAATATTAGTTATACTGAGGTAGCTTTAAAATACTCTGTAAACGGTGATGCTTCTATATGCGAAATTCATAGAGTATCAAAGCCTGGAAAAAGAGTATATTCTGCTATTAAAGCTTTGAAAGGATATTATAATAATATGGGTATATATATTCTTTCTACTCCTTACGGTGTTATGTCTGATAGAGAAGCTCATATTAAAAATGTCGGCGGCGAAGTAATTTGTAAAGTATTTTAAGGTAAAAACAAATGTCACGTGTTGGAAAATTGCCGATTACTATACCTAAAGGTGTAGCAGTTGGTTTAAATGATTTAGAAGTAAAAATATCCGGACCTAAAGGCGAATTATCAAAAACTTTTAAAGGTAATATAGCAATTTCATTGGCAGAAAATAAGCTTTTAGTAAAACCTTTAGCTGCAGATAAAAATGCACGTGCTATGTGGGGTACTGCAAGAAGCATAATATCAAATATGGTTACCGGCGTTAAAGAAGGGTTTAAGCTTAAACTCGAAATTAACGGAGTCGGTTACAGAGCAATGGTGAAAGGTAAATATTTAAATTTAATGCTTGCTAAAAGCCATAATACAAAAATTGAAATACCTTCAGATATTACAATAGAGGTGCCTAAGCAAAATATGATTATTCTTGAGGGAACAGATAAAGAAAAATTAGGACAATTTGCCTCAATTATTATAAAACAGAGACCACCTGAGCCTTATAAAGGAAAAGGGATTAAATTTGAAAATCAATTTATACCGCGTAAAGAAGGTAAGAAAAATTAAATTTAAGAGTTAAATATGCGTAGTGCTAAGCTAAAATTTGAAAAAAGAAGAAGTAGGATAAGACATAAAATATCTAAAACATCTAATAGAGTTAGATTATCGATATTTAAATCAGGTAGACATATATATGCACAAATTATTGATGATTCTAAGTCTATAACGATTGCTTATGCTTCAACTTTAGATGAGAAAATAAAAAAATCTTATTGTAATATTGAAAATGCTATCAAAGTAGGTGCAGAAATAGCAAAAAAAGCTGATTCTGCAGGGATCAAAGAAGTAGTATTTGATAGAGGCGGATATAAGTATCATGGTGTTGTAAAAGCTCTAGCTGATGCAGCTAGAGATAAAATAAAGTTTTAGGTTATAAGGTTGTAGTAATGTCTAAAGTTAAAAAAAATGAAGAGACTTTAAGCGAAGTTTTAGTTGATGTAAATAGAGTTACAAAAGTAGTGAAAGGTGGTAGAAGATTTGCTTTTTCTGCTTATGTAGTTGTCGGTGATAAAGCTGGCAGAGTCGGAGCGGGACACGGAAAAGCTAAAGAAGTAAACGAAGCCCGAGGAAAAGCAAAACAAGCCGCTAAAAAGAGAATGATGAAAGTGCCGTTATATCAAAATAGGACTATTCACCATGATGTTGTTGGTAAAAGTGGAGCTGCTAAAGTGATTTTAAGAAGAGCTAAAGCAGGTACGGGCGTTATAGCCGGCGGGTCTATGAGAGCAATTTTTGATTCTTTAGGCGTTCATGATATTGTTGCTAAATCAATAGGTTCAACGAATGTTTACGCAATGATTTCTGCAACATTTGATGCATTAAATAAACTGGCAGCACCAAAATCTATTGCTATGAGAAGAGATAAAAAAGTAAATGAAATATCTGTAAAATCTTCTGATATTCAAGTTAATGAATAATGTTGCTTAAGTAAGGTGAAGTTATGAATAATAAGATCAATAATATAAAAATTACTCAAGTTAAGAGTGCTATAGGTCGTAAGTATGATCAAAGATTGACATTAGTTGGGCTTGGTTTAAACAAAATTAATAAGAGCGTTATTCTTGAAAATACTAATTCAATCAAAGGTATGGTTAAAAAAGTAAAGCATTTGTTAAAAATAGAAAATATGTAATGAGAGTTTTTAAATGAAATTAAATGAATTATATGATAATATAGGTGCTAAAAAAAATAAGAAAAGAATAGCACGCGGTATTGGTAGCGGTAAAGGAAAAACCGGCGGTAGAGGAATTAAAGGCCAAAAATCTAGATCCGGTGTCGCAATAAAAGGTTTTGAAGGTGGTCAAACACCTATGATCAAAAGACTACCTAAAAGAGGATTTAATTGTATTTCAACTAAAAAATACAATATAATAAACATTTATAATATTGAAGAAGCATTGACCGATGGACGTTTAAGTGCTGATGATACTATTACCAAAGAAAAATTGGTAGAAGTAGGATTAATTAATAACAAAAATAATAAAAATCTAGTGAAGTTATTATCTATTTGTAGTGATGATTTTGCTTCTCCTCTATCATTAAAATTAGATGCTTATTCTTCTAAAGCTAAGGATTTAATCAAGAAAGCAGGTGGAAAATTATTATAGTATATGGGGCAGAATTTTTCTAAAAAATCCGGTAATGATTTAGTTAGTCGCATTATTTTTACTATGCTCATTCTTATAGTATGTAGATTTGGGTCTTTTATACCTATACCCGGTATAGATGCAATTGCTTTAAGTAGTGTGGCTGCAAAGAATCAAGCTGGAATACTCGGAATGTTCAACATGCTATCCGGAGGATCGCTAGGTAGAATGTCTATTTTTGCTTTAGCAATTATGCCGTATATTACCGCCTCAATTATTATCCAATTAATGTCAGTTGCCTATAAACCTTTAGAAAATTTAAAAAAAGAAGGGGAAGTTGGTAAAAGAAAAGTAAATCAGCTATCAAGATATTTAACGGTTCTGCTTGCTTCTTTTCAGGCTTATGGAGTTGCTATAAGTTTAGAGTCGATTGTAACCAATACCGGTCCTGTAGTAATTTTAGCGGGTTTTTTCTTTAGGATTACAGCCGTAATTACTTTGGTTGTAGGCACTATGTTATTAATGTGGTTAGGAGAACAAATTACACAACACGGAATAGGTAACGGTACATCTTTAATTATATTTATAGGTATAATTTCAGGAGTACCTAGTGCTATTATTAGTATGTTTGAATTATCAAGAACAGGAGCATTATCGCCTTTAATAGCGATAGCTGTTTGTATTGGAGTAGTTGTATTAATAGCTATAATTATATTTTTTGAAAAAGCCCAAAGAAAATTATTGGTGCAGTATCCTAAAAGACAAGTAGGAAATAAAATTTATGGAGGAGAAGCAACGCATATGCCTCTTAAATTAAATACTTCTGGTGTGATACCTCCAATATTTGCTAGTTCAATTTTACTATTTCCTGCTACGCTTGCTAATTTTTCTAATAGTAATTCAGAAACTATGGGCATGCTTACTTATTACTTAGGGCATGGAAAACCTGTATATATTTTATTATATGTAGCATTAATTATGTTTTTTAGTTTTTTTTATACTGCAATAGTATTTAATTCTGAAGAAACTGCTAATAATTTAAGAAAATATGGTGCTTATATTCCTGGTAAAAGACCAGGGAAAAATACGTCTGATTATTTTGATTATATACTTACAAGGCTTACGGTTATAGGTGGTATATATTTAAGTGTAATATGTGTAATTCCGGAGCTATTAATGAATAAGTATATAATCTCTCTTGCTTTAGGAGGTACAAGTGTTTTAATTGTAGTGAATGTGGTACTTGATACTATGACTCAGATTCAAACTTACTTATTTAGTAGTAAGTATGAAGGTTTAATGAAGAAAGTAAAATTAAAAAATTAAAGATGAGCTTAAATAGTGATAGTAATTTTTTTAGGTTCTCCAGGAGCTGGAAAGGGAACACAAGGAAAAAAGATAGCTAAAAAAATTGATTTACCACATATAGCACTCGGTGATATATTTAGAACAATTATTAAAACATCAACTAGTGAAGCAGAATTAATTAATAATTATGTTAAGCAAGGGGAGCTTATCCCTAATGAAATAGTTAATCAAGTAATCAAAAATTTTTTATTATCCTCTGAATATAAAAACGGCTATATATTAGATGGATATCCACGTAATTTAGCGCAAGCAAAATTCTTTGAATCATTTATTAAGGAAAAAATTAAAATAATATATTTTGATGTTTCAGATGAATTATTAATTAAAAGAGTTTTAGGAAGATATAGTTGTAAAAATTGCAGTAAAATATACAATAGTTACTTCTTGCGGCCTAAAACTGATAATGTATGTGATGTTTGCGGTTCAAGTACATTTGATTATAGAAAAGACGATAATGAAGAAGTAATAAAAAAAAGAATTGAAGTATATAAAACAGAAACATATCCGTTAATAGATTATTATAAGAATAGTGGTAATTTTTATATAGTTAATGGCAGTAAAAATGAACAAGAAATAGAAATTGATATACAGAAAATACTAAAAATAAATTGACTTTATCAAAGATTTTTATATTATTTTCTAGTTACTAGTAAAATTTTGGAGATTATTTGTGGCAAGAATTGCAAGTGTTAATATTCCCGATAATAAACGTTTAGTTGTGAGTTTAACTTACATTTATGGTCTTGGACCTGCTATGGCAGCAGGGATCTGTAATAAAGTAAAAATATCAAAAGATAAGAAAGTTAAAGAACTTACGGATCAAGAGTTAATAAGCTTACGTAATATTATTGAAAGTGAGTATAAAGTTGAGGGTGATTTAAGACGAGAAGTTACGCTTAATATTAAGAAGAAGAAAGATATAAGATGTTATCAAGGGCTTAGACATATACGTAAGTTGCCGGTGAGAGGACAGAACACGCATTCTAATGCTCGAACTAGAAAAGGTAAAGCTATTGCGATAGCCGGAAAGAAAAAAGCTGTAAAATAATAGTTTAAGTATAGAGTATAAATAATGAATCAGACGGTTAAAGTTAAGAAAAAGAAAAAAACTATCACTCTTGGTGTTGTGCATATCCGAGCATCATTTAATAATACTATAGTAACATTTACTGATATCCAAGGTAATACTATTTCTTCTGCATCAGCAGGAGGTAATGGGTTTAAAGGGGCAAGAAAAGCAACACCTTACGCAGCTCAAGTAACAATTGATAGAGCATCGGAAAAAGCAAAAGAAAATGGTCTAAAAACTATTTCTATTAGGATTGGAGGACCGGGAGCTCAACGTGAATCAGCAATGAGAGCTTTATTCGGGCACAATTTTGTGGTTACATCAATTTTAGATGTATCGTCAATTGCTCATAATGGAGTAAGACCGCCAAAAAGAAGAAGAGTATAAGAGAATCATAGGTATTAAATGTTATCGTTAAGTAAAAATTGGAATACTTTAATAAAGCCGAATAAAGTCGCTTATGAAAATTTTCCGGAAACCAATAATAAAGCTAAAATTGTAGTTGAACCTTTAGAAAGAGGTTTTGGTCTAACACTCGGTAATGCTATGAGAAGAGTATTACTCTCTTCTTTACAAGGAGCAGCTATCACTTCTATAAGGATTCCTGCTATAGAACATGAATTTTCTTCTATACCCGGTGTAAAAGAAGATGTATCGGAAGTAATTTTAAACATTAAAGGTATTGAAGTAAAAATGCATGTTGCGGAAAAACGTATCATGAAATTAAAAGCAACGGGACCTTGTGTTATAACGGCCGGTATGATTGAAACAGGGCATGATGTAGAAATACTGAATCCGGATCATATAATTTGTAATCTAGCTAAGAACAAGCAGCTTGAAATGGCATTAACTTGTAAGGTTGGTAAAGGATATGTACTTAGCACAAATGGCTATGAGGATAATTTACCTATTGGTGAAATAGCTATAGATGCTTTATTTAACCCGGTAAAGAGTGTGACTTATAAGATAGAAAATACTAGGGTAGGTCAGGTTACCAATTATGATAAATTAATTATGTTTGTAGAAACTAACGGTGATTTATTACCTGAAATGGCTGTAGGTTTAGCTGCACGTATCTTACAAGAGCAATTACAATTATTTATTTCTTTTGAAGAACAGGAAGAAGATAAGCAAGTTAAAACTGATGCTTTACCGTTTTCACCTTATTTACTTAAGAGAGTTGATGAATTGGAATTATCGGTTAGATCGGCAAATTGTTTGAAAAATGATAATATAATATATATAGGGGATCTAGTAAAAAGAACGGAATCTGATATGCTGAGAACTCCAAATTTCGGTAGAAAATCTTTAAATGAGATTAAAGAAATATTGGCAAAATTTAATTTAAGATTCGGTATGGATGTACCGGGTTGGCCACCGGAAAATATTCAAGAATTATCTAAACGTTATGAAGATTCTTATAATTAAGGACTAATAAAAATGCGACATAGAATTAAAGGTGGAAAGTTAAACGTAACAAGTAGTCATAGGCAAGCAATGCTCGCTAATATGGCTGTGGCACTTGTAACCCATGAACAAATTAAAACTACTTTACCAAAAGCTAAGGAATTAAGACCTTACATTGAAACTCTAATTACTAAAGCTAAAAAAGCTGATTTAACGGTAAGAAGAAGCGTTTTATCACAAATAAAAGATAAAAAAGCAGTAGAAAAGCTTATAAATATTTTAGGTACTAGATATAAAGATAGATCTGGCGGTTATACTAGAATAATAAAAGCCGGATTCCGTTATGGTGATTTAGCACCGATAGCATATATTGAATTTGTAGATAGAGATATTAATGCTAAAGGAAATATACAGCAAGATGGTAATGAAGAAATTAAAAATTAAAATATAAGGGACTCGGTAATGGCTAATCATTCTTCAGCAAAAAAAGCTGCTAGACAAACAGTAAAAAGAACTCTAATCAATAAAAAAAGATCTAGTGCAATAAAAACTTTTATAAAGAAGGTTGTACATGAAATAAGTCTTGGTAATAAAGAAAATGCTAACGTAGCTTTATCTATTGCTCAGTCTAAGATAATGCAAGGTGTGAAAAAAAATATAATTAAATTAAATACCGCCTCAAGAAAAATCAGCAGGTTATCAAAACAAATAAAAAGTTTGAACGAAAGTAAATAACACTTTATAGGTAATTTAAAAGCAAGAACTAATAAAATTTTGCTAAATTACTTATATATACTTCTTATTAATTATAAATAATGTTATTTTACTAATTAATAAAAAATATGGGCGATTAGCTCAGCTGGTAGAGTGTCTCGTTTACACCGAGAGTGTCGGCGGTTCGAGTCCGTCATCGCCCACCAATCGTTTTTAGTATTTCAACGAAAACATCAAACAATACATGAAGCTTAAACTTAAGCTTTTCAGTCTTAAATGTTACAATAAACCTATCAAGCAAAACAATATCTTTGTGAAATGGCATTTTTAACTAAGTATATATTAGTTAATAATTTAATGCCATTGCAAGAAAATTACGGAGTAATTGGCAAGATAATCCAGTTAAAAATACTAAAATTATTAGTATTTTTAATTACTTTTATAGTTTTTTATTCGTAGATCAGGAGGCACGCTTAGTGTCATACAATAGACCTCTTCGGAAACTCTATTTCTAGAGGTAATTTGTACGTCGATCCTTAGCACTCATCCTCACATATTAGTATGTACGCTCACTCCGGTTCGAAGTGAAGTATCTCTTGACAAATGCCTCTCTAAATCCTCATTTCCGAAGAAGTCGAATAAAGTTTACGTTAATTCGTTGACAAGAAGAAAACAAGCAGAGATCGTCCATTTAGAGATTAATATAGCTAGGGTTAAATAAAAATGGTATGCTATTAATTTGTCATCCCGTGGCTTGACCATGGGATCCAAAACTTTTTAAGGTTTTCTGGATACCGGGAACAAGTCCCGGTATGACAGTTTATATTTGTTTATCTCACTTTAGTCGTAGTTACGTATTTCATTAGAATATTACATTAGTTGGCTATCCTTTTTGAAACCTGCGGTCAAGAGAGCTAGGATGATATGGGTGGAATCGATCCACGTAATAATGCTATATCGTGGTCAACAAGCTATGATATGACACTAAATAAATTTTCTAATTCATAGGAGTGTTTAGAATCTTTCATATACAGCATAATTCATAAAGCTTGATACAAGCGCATTTTGTACTATCGCTTTTGCTCACATGTTAATATACGCCTAGCTAGCTCGCCTTTAAATTTATCTTGTTGGGACCTTTTTGAATTCTACTGTAATTCTTTGCCGCATTATTTATTACTTTTGTCGTTATTTTACTAGTTTTTCAAAAAAAATAGCAAAGTATAAATTGCAAGAGGACGTAGAAGTTAAAGCATCTAATAAATTAAAATGATAGTTGCTAAAATACAAAATAACCAAAAGTTGCTAATATATTTAAAGTTAAAAAATTATTTGTTATTACAATTTTTTTGTTTTTTGCTTTAATTGTAATCAACTATTATTAACAAAAATAAAAAATAACTTTTATGGAAGATTAAGCTCTTGGAAAAAAAAGTTTGAAGTATGCGTTTACGCTAAAAAATTACTTGATAAACTCGAATATTTAAACCCTAAAGTAAAAAATCCTGTTGATATAGAGGAGGTTAAAAAAGGTATCTACTACGCTCGTAAATATCACGGTTCTCAAAGGTGTCAATCAGGTGATCCTTATTATTCTCATCCGATTGAGGTGACGATTATGCTTGCGGAGTTTGTAACTGAAGAAGTTCCTAAGCTTTTTACAACCATAATGCTACAAGCTGCTTTACTTCATGATACTATTGAGGATACAGAATTAACTGAAGAAATGATTAACGGCATTTTTGGAGCAGAGGTAGCGAAACATGTAGAAGGTCTCACTAGCATTAAACCTTACGGGAAAATCACTGCTGAAGAAAGCTTAAATCTATTAATTAAACAGAAAAGATATAATACAGCACTTATAAAATTTTTTGATAGAGTCCATAATATACAGACTGTAGGAGCTAAATCACCTGAGAAAGCTAAAAAAATAATAAAAGAAACTTGAATGAGCTTTTTACAAGTTTGTGCATATCTTGAGATATATACAATAGAATATATATTGGTTCAACTTTGTGGGAATATATTTAAACAATAAACTCACTTAAGCGAATTAAACTTGAAAGAACAGATTTGTAACTCTAATAATTATACCGAACTTTTTCAAGTGATTCAAAATGTGTCACTCCCCAGTAGAACGTTACACCCACTGGTATCATAATAAGAAGAATTACGTAAGTTCCTAACATATTTACTAAGTAAGCTATGCCCAACGAAGTAACTACGTATATAAAAATTGATGAAAACGCATAAATAAGAGTAGGAAACGTAAATCTTTTAAATATTGGAAAATTTTTATAAAGTATTGATGCAGCAGTACTGGTAGTTATACTCGTCATAACTAATAGTAATTGAATTTTAGATAAACTTAAAGAAGTAGTTATATTATTTAGTAAATAAATGCTAGAGGGCATACAAATTAAAAATATAATTGCTCTAACTTTTAATGATTTAAGAGGATGAATTTTTTTGTTAACAACACTAATGTAATCATTAAGATTAATTGAGCAATAGCAAGACAAAAATTATTTTTCATAATTTCAAGAGCAGTATAATTAAAATTTGTTTTTCATAATGATGCACAATAAATATACGTAAGATCAAAACAAGCAGACCCAGAATTTACAAGAAAGAAATAAGCTAAAATAGTTTTTATGTTAATTTTCTCTTCTACATATTCTTTAAATGATAATTCTTTATCATTTATTCCAAAATTTTCTAAAGTGTTTTTATTCGACGTTTTGCATCTATAAACTCCATTGATTCACGTAAATTAGTTCTTGCTATAAAACCTACTAAAGCTATTATAGTTCCACCCCAAAAGGCATAACGCCAATTAAAAAGGTAAGTAATACTAATAATACCAAATGCTAATGCCATAATGCCACCCCACTGAGCAGCTATATTTATTATACCCACATAGGTATATTGAACGGGCGGTTTAGTAGTCTCAGTAACATATAACTCTGCTCCTACTCTTTCTCCAATAGAAGAGACGCCTTGAGACATACGATAAATTATCATAATCCATGAAACTACGATGCCTTTTTCTGCATAAGTAGGTAAAGTAGCCATAATAAAACATGATATAGCCATTATAAATGTGGTAATAATAACAGTTGCTTGACCACGGGATCTCGTATCGTAGACTAAGTCCTAAAATACCGCGATCAAGTCGCAGTATGATACCAAAGAAACTTGGATGCCCGCTTTTTGTAGGAATAACATTGGTATTCACGCGGGCAATGCCTTCTCGCAATTACGGAAAAACCGAGCCATGCAATAACACCGCAATCTTTCGACTGTGGTTCAATCCATAAAATTTATTACTTTCTTATAAATAATCCCAAAAATCTATTGTTGTAAAAAAGTTGCTACAAATTATTAATTAAAATTAACTTTATCTATATAAAACACATTAAGATTTCTTAACTAATTACTAATATAATTAATATATTGGGGTTAATATTAATGAAAAAATCAAAAATATTAAGAAAATTTCTAACAACGGTATCACTATGCGGAACATTATGCACTAACTCTAATGCCATAGGAGCAACAATTCCTAATCTCGGTAGCGTAAGCTTGAGTACCGGTGCCGGTCTTGTAGGAGGAGTATTTAATAATGGCGATATAGGTAATATAGGCTCATTAGCCGCAGTAAATATTTTACTTGGGTTGGCAACACTTAATTCTACAATATTAAAAGCTGCTAATATTAATTTACAAAGTAATACATCCGTACTTAATGTCCCTATCGGGGATGAGAAATCCCTTCGCCTAAAGGCGAAGGGAAGATATAATGAAGTTACCTTGGCAACTAATTTATAAAGAGATATGAGGAGTTATAGAAAAAGTAGCCATAGCCAGTA
>NZ_BAABMM010000020.1:0-6491 GCF_045865205.1 Candidatus Rickettsia kedanie
GTTAGTGCGGGTAATATTACTGATGAAATGATACAGCAGTATATTGATGAGCAAGAAGGTGAGCCTATTAATGATGATCGATTTCTAATCGATTCCACTTTATAACCTCTCAGCTTATAGCTGAGAGTTGTTTAGTTGTTTCCCGATGCTATTTACTATATTTTCTGTGCCGCTTAGTTCTAATTTCTTTTTTAACTGTATCGTTTTATATTCCTTATGATCATTAGTATTTGTATTTTTAACTGCTTTTGTTAACACGCAATCCTTTTATGGGTAGTTATTTGTTCTGGTTGTTTATAAAAAGGATTATGTGTGTTATTGATATCTTTTAGTACGTCTACTATTATATTTTGTGATGTTATTTTTTTTGCAGCATATTCTAATGCTGTCCTTAGTGTTATTTCTTTACTAAGCTGATTAAATCTTTGTTGTTTTTCTTGAGCGGTAAATTTAACGTAATTCTTATCTTGTAATAAAGCGGTTAATGCTTCAGTTTGAACAGCTTGTTTATATCCTATCTTTGCTAATTCTTGGATATTTTTATAATTACCTATATCTGTTTTTTGTTTTTCTTGATTAATATTATGGTTTAACTCCTTAATTAACTTTATTCTATCCTGAATCTGATTTACCGAATCTTTAGAACATTTTAATGATTATTTATTGATGAAATTATTTGTGCTACACCACCACTGATTATAGCTGCAGATACCCCTGCTACGTTTACTATATTACTTATTCCATTTGTTATAACCGATGCTATAAATAATGATTTGGTATTTTGAGTATTTTTACCTTTCGTTTGATGCGGATCATGATGTATATATAAATCATCTTTACTTTTTACTGTTTCTTAAGAAATGATATGTTCCAAGTTACGCCTGTGTATAACTTCTATATTATCCATACTTCTAAATATTGGAGGCCGCTTTTTAGGTGCTGTGTCTATATTATTATATGATGCCTTTTTTCTGCTCCTTTACAATATCTAAATCTTTTTCTAGTGATTGTGCATATTTATTTTCTTCTATAAGTCTTGCCATTCTATTCGCTCTATTTGTATGCCTTTAATCTGTTTTAAGGTGCATTATAGATTAAAATTTGTTAATAATTAATTCTATATTAAATTACTTAAAATGCAAATTTAAGGTAAATCTTTATCATGAATTAGTGATAATAGAGCAAAGAGAGATAAATAATAACATAAACTAACTAAAAGTTATTGTATTATTAAAAAATTCATATATTAATTAAAATACAAAGTTATTTATTAAGCATTATGTCAAATACGCCTAAGTTAGAAAATCACTATAATCAATTGTTACAAGATATCATGTTTAAAACATTAGAGCAGAATAAAACTGTAGAAACCTATTTAATACAAGAAGATTTTATTAGTGCTTTAGATGAGCTGCAAAAAATAAACGAAAAGCTTGAAGAATATTGTAAGGTTTTTTCTTTGCTTAAAATAATGAAAACCAAATTAGCTAAAGAAGATGAAGTATATAACTAATTTAATTTATATAAAAGGTGAAAGCCGCATTTTGCCTTTTATATTCAATAATAATTTCCTGCTTCAACTGCTAGCTTTTTAAAATGTGATATACCGAGACTATAGCCTATAATAATAGGAATTACTATCATCAACAATCCTAAATTATTAAACGTGCTGTTAAATAAACAAGCCCAAAAGAACTAATTACGTATATAGCGGCTCGTGAAGAAGCATATATAAAGCTGGCATAGGTAAATCGTTTAAAAATCGGAAAACTTTTATAAAATATTGGCATTGCCGGAAATTCACTTGGAGAAAAAGTAACTACAATTAGTTGAATTAAGAGAATTTGCTAGCCTTGTGTTATATTATCCAATATTAATGGACTAAATAGCAGAAAAGTTAAAAATATTACCAATTGCATTTTTAAAATTTTTAATGGGTGAAATTTATAACATAAACACGTAAGTGCTAGTGCTACAAAAAATTCTACTATAGAAATAATGAAATTTTGATGTATTACTGCTTCAGCGGTATAGTGTAATGAATCTTTAAGTATATTACTACAATGAATATAAGCAAAATAGAACCATACCGGTTGTACTAGTTGTATTAAAAAATAATAGATTGCAGTCTTCTTATTAACTTTTTCCTGCTATACAGGGTTATTTTTTATCTTTGCTACATCAATTATATTACTGTCTTTTATAGTTTCTTGTATTCTACGCTTAGCATCAACAAAATCCAGTGTTTCACGTAAAGTAGTTCTAGCAGCACTACTGATTAAAGTAATTCCTGCACCTATCCAAAATGCGATACGCCAATTAAAGCCATAGGATGTAACTAAGGTTGCTAAGCCGAGGGCGAGAGTTAATCCTAAGCTGGCACATACCCCTACAAATGCTATGGCAGGAAAGAGTTTAGGAACTCCTACGGATTCCGTTAAATATAATTCTGCTCCTATTCTTTCTCCCATGGACAACAACCTTGCACTATACGGCATATTGTTACTATCCAAGCAGCACTAGCACCTACTTGGGCATCAGTAGGAAGATGAGCCATAACGATGCAAGAAAACGACATTAAAATAGTGGTAATAATGACTGTGGATTTTCAACCTATTTATCTCCTATCCAGCCAAATAATAACGCTCCCAAGGATCTAAAAATAAAAGTAGAACAAAAAGAAAAGCTGCAAGAAGGCAATTAACGTGAGTATCATATTGTGGAAAGAAAAACTCATTAAGTAGTACTGCCATATGAACATATAGCATAAGATCAAAATACTCTAAAAAAGTACCTATGATAATAAGCCTATAGCCTGTTTTGGTTCTCTATTTAAATTTTTTGTTTTTGTGCGTATCCCAACACAATGTTTTCTAAAAAGTGAATTTATAGAAAGGTTATATTGAGAAGATTTAAAGTCAAGGCAAAAGTTACAAGATTTTATGATTATAGTTATTTAAAACTTCTTTGACTAATGAAGTTGTTATTTTTCTTTTAGAAATTAAAGCAAAATGGTTAATATTTTCTAATATTTCTATAATTTTAGAATATTCCCTAGGCAAATTTACTAAAAGAAAATCTATTATCTGTCCGGATATTGTGACCGCAGAAATAGAAAAATGCTTAAATATTAGAATTTTGATTAATTCATCGTCAGGTGAGTTTAATGCTATACTAAGTACTGATTTAATACGTGAAGATAAATCGGGTAAAGTAAAGTTTCTGGTTTTATCAGATGAGGTAAGTAAAAGATATTGTTGTTTTTCGTTAATAATATTAAATATATGAAGTAATGCCGGCTCTTGCCAGTGTTCAATATCTTCAATGATACAAGCATTGTATTTTTCTAAAATTTCTTCATTAAAAAAACTATCTTTAATAATATAGGCATTGCTTAAATTTTGCCATATTTTGGTTAAATAAGTTTTTCCTGATGAAGAAGGTCCTTTAATTAATAAAGTAAATTTATAAGGATTAACGCCAAAGCTGCACTGCCAATTTTTTACAATATTATAAGCTTGCTCATTAGAACTAGAAACAATAAACTCATCAGGATGATATTTATTAGAAGTAGTAAAACGAAATATATATTGCTGCATTTATTAATCCTTAGCAGCATTGTTGTAAGTCGAGGGGGTCATTTTTATGCTTCTCTATGTCATCCCCGCTTTTGCAGGAATGACATTAGACACTTGTTAAAAATCATACAATAATATTATAACTTAGCCGTCTGTTCGATAGAACTTACTAGATTTATAAAATTTAATTAGATTCAAGAGTAAAATTTTTGTAATCCCTGCAATCGGTATAGCAAAAAATATTCCAATAATTCCAAATAAACTGCCGCAGGCAAAAATCGAGAATATAATCCAAAGAGGATGCAACCCTATTTTATCGCCGATAATTTTAGGGGTTAAGATATAAGACTCACAAATATTTCCAACTAGATAAATTATCATTATATATAGTAATTTGGTAGTTACACCAAAAGTTAAATAGCCGATAATTAGAGTTAAAAGAAACGATATAAAAGTACCAAGGAAAGGAATAATAACTAAAAATCCTGTTAAAATGCCAAGTAAAAGAGCAAGATCAATACCTATTACGGTAAATGCAATACTATAATAAGTAGATAATAATAAGCAAATATTTAGCTGTCCTCTTATGTAAGCAGATAACAGATTATTAATTGCCAATAATATTTCTAGAATTTTCGGTCGGGTTTTTATAGGTAATAATGATTTTATGTTTGCAATAATGTTAGCCCAATCACGTAGAAAATAGAATAATATTATAGGTATAAGTAAAAATAAAACAAATATGTTAATGGTAATAATGGTATAACGCCAAAAATTATTAGCAATACTGCCCAGTATAGTAAATATGCTATTTATAAAATTGCTTAAAGAATTCTTAATTTTATCGGCAATATCAGGTTCTATCAAATAAATTTTTGCCATTATAGGCGGTAATATTTCTGCTTGTAAATAATTTTTATATTTTGGAATATTATTTATAAAAGTAAAAATTTGTCCATAAATTATCGGCACTAAAATAGTTAAACTTAAGAAAAATATGCTCAAAAATATCAAATAAATTATGCTTGATACAAATTTATTTGATATTTTAAATTTTGATGCGATAAAACCTATAGCAGGTTGTAGTAAGTAAGATATTATAAATGCGATAAAAAATGGTTTTACTGCGTCTAAAATTAGCATAAAACCGCTTATAAAAAGCCCTAAAAACACTAGCCAAAATATAGCGGTTCTATTCATAGTATTTTTTCCATTTTCTATACGAAGATCAACTTCAAAAAGAGCTAGGAGTTCATAAGGTGAGGATCGCAGCGTATACTTAATATAGTTCAAACCGAAGCTCTTGTAGAACGACAACACCAATTTTTGAAGTGCTATCTTAGTATTAAGATTTTTTAGCTACTTGTACGGTAGCAGGGCGAAGCAGCCTATCTCTAATTTTATATCCTGATTGCATTAAAGTAATAATGCTATTCGGTGCATGGTCAGGATGTTCTATCTGCGAAATTGCATTATGTAAATTATAGTCGAACATTGATCCTATTTCCGGCTTTATTTCTTCAATATGATGTTTATGAAAGATTTTATCCAGTTCATCTTTAGTCATCTGAACGCCTGCAATAATATTTGTGACTTCTATATCAGAATTTGTCGGCTTATGTGCTAATGCTCTTGAAAGATTATCACTAACATTTAGTAGCTCTTTAGCAAATGTAGCAATTGCATAATCTTTTGCTTCGTCACGTGCTTTTTCTAAACGTTTTCTTGTATTGTCTATTTCGGCAGTAGTTCTAATTAGTCTGTCTTTTAGCTCTTCAATTTCTGCTTTTAACTCTGTTATTTCCGGATTTGCCGTTTCAACTATCTCTTCAGCAATATCATTTATGGTTTGTGCATTATTTTCTATATTATCATCTATCATCTTATTTACTTTATATTTATATTCTTTTTTGAGATATATATAGATATAATAAAAATTTTTTCAATGGTATACTCGTTTAATTTGAAAAATTAAATGAGTATACTACTTATTTTTACTTATGGAGTACAAATTGTATTATGAGACAGTCAGGAAGAAAAAGCAACCAATTACGTCCTATTTTATTAGAATTATCACCGCTTATTAATACGGAAGGTTCATGCCTTATTAAAATCGGTAATACGCATGTCATATGTAGTGCTACTTGCGAAACTACCGTACCATCGTTTTTACGAGGGCAGAATCAAGGTTGGGTTACCGCTGAGTACGGCATGCTCCCAGGCTCTACATCCCAGCGTATTAAAAGAGAAGCAGTACAAGGGAAGCAAGGCGGAAGAACCCAAGAAATACAGCGTTTGATAGGAAGAAGCATGCGATGTGTAATTGACTTGAAGAAACTAGGTGAGAGGCAGATTATTATAGATTGTGACGTTATTAATGCCGATGGTGGTACTAGAACGGCAGCAATAACAGGAAGCTATGTAGCATTACACCTAGCTATTAGATCATTGATGAAAAAGAGAATTTTAAAGGTAAATCCGTTAATGAGTCAAATTGCAGCTGTTTCTTGCGGGATGTATAAAGGTGAGGCGATACTAGATTTGGATTATTTAGAAGATAGTGATGCTGAAGTGGATAGTAATTTTGTATTTGCAGGTAACGGTAATTTAATCGAAGTACAAGGCACGGCAGAGCAAGAATCTTTTTCCGAAGAGCAGTTTATAGCAATGTTAAAACTTGCTAAAGGCGGTGCGGCAGAATTATTTAAACTACAAAATCAAGTGCTGCTTGGGTCTTAGAGGTGTTATTTTGTGGGGCGGTAAAATGCTCTTGATGTTATTCTGCGAGGCATCATACGCGTCAAGTTAAGGGATGTTTATAAGTTTAAGAGAAGATAAAGTAGATTTTTTTGTTTTCCTATATTTATCTTTTAAGCAAAAACTTACCCAAGCTATTCGTAAATTTTTAAAGAA
>NZ_BAABMM010000021.1:0-6283 GCF_045865205.1 Candidatus Rickettsia kedanie
TACAATCAGCATCACTCAAATTACCCAATACTAATGCTTGTACAAACGAACAGCCGGTTAATTTTCTTCTCCTCTTGATGAAACCGCTGCTAATTGCTTACTTACTTTCCTTAACTTGACGCGTATGCTGCGAGGCACATTGCCCGAGTGGATACTACTCTGTCATTGCGAGCCAGCCGTAGGCTGCGTTGCAATCTCATGAAATAATAATAAACTCCTGAGGTTGCTTAGTCAATTACTACGTAATTTCTTTGCAATGACGTTACCTATTCACACTTAAATTTAAGCGTAGGGATTATCATAAAAATTAGTATCTTCACCTGAGAATATAATTATCTTATCTCGATTGGTATTATTTATAAATACCTTATGATTAAGATCTGTTACTTTAACACTATTATGTAATCCTAAGATTAATGCCCCAATATTACCTAGGCTTTTAAACGTGACCCGCTGATTAGATCCAATTGTTATTTTATCGGGGGATATATTAATATTTGCTATTTTACTTTCTTTGGTAAAACCTCGGCATGGTTGTTAGAGCAGGGAAGATATAGATATATTGTAGGGGGTAATAAAGTTAATAAGATATAAAAACACGTGAAAAAGCAAAGAGAAGAAGCCGTTTTATACCTGAGAGAAAGAGTAACTTATCTATGGGAGTCCCTCAAAAAAAGTAAGTGATCAGCCGAGTCTTCATGCAAAAATCTTGTGGCAAATAAAAAGATTAGAGCAGAAGATAGTAGAATGATCATCTTACCAAGATGAACAATTTGCAAGTAGTTCAATAGAATATGGTATTACTGATAATCAGAATATAGGAGTACATTTTTTGTACAAAGAAGATAAATTTTTGAATGAAAAAAACATAAGCACTGATGCTTCTATTTATTATCAATTGAAGCTATTTGAAGATAAAGATTTTGTTATTTCTGCTCAGCCTAAAATTTTAATGAGTAAGAGTAAAAAACTTAAAGAAGATTTGTTAGGAGAGATATCTTTACTAATGGGAATGTCTAAAAATATCCTCTCTGTTACTATCTTTAACCAAAATATATTGAGCTTCAGACATTCAATGAATCATCTCGGTTCTAAGAAGATGTATTATAATTTTTCTACTTGTGAAGGGATTAAATTGAAAAACGGCATAATACTTACAAGTTTTACACAATACCATACTCGACAAAATTACGGCTATGTATATGATAGTTCAGTTTATGAGCAGCTAGGAACTGCAAAGATAATTAATTTCGGTAAAGAGAATAGAAATTCATTAATGACTCAAATCGGTTATTTTTGGGATCACAGTCTTGTAAATAAGAAATATAAAATATCAGGTATAAGTTTTGCAGCATGGTTAGATGTATAGCTGAAGATGTAATCTTAAGAAGAATCAAAGATAAAACTTATTGGGCAAAAACAAATCATTAGTTTAAAAGCTATTATCGAAGAAGCAATTATTGATCATGAGATAATGATTGATAATGAAAATAAAATATTGCCGCTAATAAGCAATATTTCTTATATTAAAATTTATAATTATTCTTATATACAAGCTTATGTAGTGAATGGTTATTTTATATATGCAGATGTTCACGGTAATAAAATAACTGCTATAAATGATCTCAAAATATTGTTTGGTAATAATAATATTTTTAGATCATAATGCTAATCAAGAAATATTATTTTTTAAATTATTAGAAAAAAATTTTGCTCATTATAACTAGTATCAAAGTACAATATGCTCTTGGATTTAAAGTTGGACCAATGATTGCTAAGAATATTAATTATACCAATAAAGTAATAATATTTTTTGTCGTGTTCATAGCCACATTGATTTATCTGCCGGTTTTATTTCATGTTGCTAATAATATAAGCTATTGTTTGCAAAATATTTTAAAATCCCTGTTATTTATAAGGGTAGTAAGGGAATTGCCTTCGGTATGATTGCACAGATTGAAAAGCGTATTCAGTGTTATACCGTGGTTTGACCACGGTATCCAGAAAGTAGTTAAAAATACTAATATTGGTATTTTTAACTGGATCCCACGATCAAATCGCGGGATGACAGAGATAGCATCGCTTTGCAAACAATGCCTTGCCTAGACAACAGATCAAGTAGCATCCAAAATAATCAGGTGGAATCACAAATTTCTCAGAATGAGGAAAAAGCTTTACCGGTCTATACAGTTTTAGTACCGTTATATAAAGAATTAAGTAAGTTAAGGTCAATAATAAAAAATATTTCATTAATTATACAAAAGATAAGCTAGACGTTAAAATTATTATCGAAGATGATGATTATCTAATGATTAAAGAAATAGCCTTATATAATTTACCGTCTTATTTTCATGTTATATTTGTTCCAAGAAGTCTACCAAGAACTAAAAACCGAAGGCTCTTAATTATGCTTTAGAATATTCACGTGGTGAGTATCTAGTAGTATATGATGCTGCAGATAAACCTGAACGTGAACATCTACTTAAAGCTCTAACAACGTTTAGAAGTTTATCTGATGAATATGTTTGTCTTCAGGATAAGCTCAATTTTTATAATAAAAATGAGAATATTTGAACCAAAATGTTTAATATAGAATATAGTTTATGGTTTGAATATATCTTGCAATGATTAAGTTTATTAAAACTTCCTACCCCTCTTGGTGGTACTAGTAATCATTTTAAAATGGATATATTAAATAAGCTTGGCGGATGGGATGCTGATAATGTAACGGAAGATGCCGAGCTTGGTATAAGAATTTACTCACAGAACTATAAAGTAGCTATCCTTGATTCCTATACTCTAGAAGAAGCTCCGAATAGTTTAGGTAATTGGCTAAACCAAAAATCCCGCTGGATTAAAGGTTTGCTGCAAACATTTTTTGTATTTAAAGCACAAAAAGATAAATACCGAAAATTTACTTTACCTCAAATAATAACAATTTATATTTTTATCGGCTTATCTACCTATAATTTTTGGAGTTTACCTTTTATAATATTTTCTATTGTTATAAATAAAAATTCTATAATTAATTATTTATGGCTTGTTAATAGTATTTTTTCACTTTATATATCTTTATAGTACTGCTCTGTATATATTAAAGAATTCTTTAAAAAGCAGAAAAGTAAAATTTCAGGATATAGTAGCTTTGATCTTATGGGCTAGTTATTTTATGTTACATACCGTAGCTTCATATAAAGCAGTATTTGAAATAATTTTCTGTCCTTTCCAATGGCACAAAACTAACCACGGCACAGTTTAGAGGATTTTGAGAAAGAGTAGACCTCTTGTATAAACAAAGAAGAATTTGAAAGAGGTCAGTAAAAAAATTTATTCTTGCCCCTTGAACTAGCAAAAATAAAATATATATAGTATGTACATTTAAAGATTTAATAATTGGAGGTGAAAATGTCTTTTAAACCATTACATGATAGAATTGCAATAAAGCCTATCGAACACGAAGAAAAAACTAAAGGTGGAATTATTATTCCTGATACCGCAAAAGAAAAGCCGATGCAAGGTGAAATAGTAGCCGTAGGTAACGGTATTCGTAATAAAAAAGGTGAAATTCATCCTTTAGAGCTAAAAGTAGGTGATAAAGTTTTATACGGTAAATGGGCAGGTACCGAAATTGAAATTAAAGGCGAAAAACTGATCGTTATGAAAGAAAGCGACGTATTTGGTATTATTAATTAATTATTTTTTAAGGAGAAATTAAATATGGCAACAAAACTTATTAAACACGGTTCAAAAGCTCGTGAGCAAATGCTAGAAGGCATTGACATACTTGCAGATGCAGTAAAAGTTACTTTAGGTCCAAAAGGCAGAAATGTACTTATTGAGCAATCATTCGGTTCACCGAAAATTACCAAAGACGGTGTGACGGTTGCGAAATCGATCGAGTTAAAAGATAAAATTAGAAATGCAGGAGCTCAGCTATTAAAATCAGCTGCTACAAAAGCTGCAGAAGTAGCCGGTGACGGTACTACTACAGCTACGGTACTTGCTAGAGCATTAGCTCGTGAGGGTAATAAGTTAGTCGCAGCGGGCTATAATCCTATGGATTTAAAGCGTGGTATGGATTTAGCGGTAAACGCAGTAGTAGAAGAAATTAAAAAATCCAGTAAAAAAATCAATAGCCAAGAGGAAATCGCACAGGTTGGTACTATCTCTTCAAACGGTGATAAGGAAATCGGTGAGAAAATTGCTAAGGCAATGGAGGAAGTCGGTAAAGAAGGCGTGATAACCGTTGAAGAAGCAAAGAATTTTAGCTTCGATGTTGAAGTAGTTCACGGTATGATGTTTGATAGGGGTTATCTATCACCATATTTTGTAACGAATTCCGAGAAAATGGTTGCTGAACTTGAAAATCCTTTCATCTTACTATTTGAGAAAAAATTATCAAATTTACAACCGATGTTACCTATACTTGAGGCTGTAGTACAATCACAACGCCCGTTATTAATTATTGCTGAGGATGTTGAGGGCGAAGCTCTTGCAACGCTCGTAGTCAATAGATTACGTGGTGGTTTAAAAGTTGCAGCAGTAAAAGCTCCAGGTTTTGGTGATAGAAGAAAAGCAATGATGGAAGATATTGCTATCCTAACTAAAGGTGAGCTTATTACTGAAGATTTAGGTATGAAGCTTGAAAATGTGAGTATTAAAAGTCTAGGGACGGCGAAAAGAGTAACAATTTCTAAAGAAAATACCGTAATTGTTGACGGTAACGGTGATAAGAAAAATATTGAAGATAGGGTATTACAAATTAAATCTCAAATAGCTGAAACTACTTCTGATTATGATAAAGAAAAACTACAAGAGCGTTTAGCTAAACTTTCCGGTGGTGTTGCCGTATTAAAGGTTGGCGGTGCTACGGAAGTTGAAGTGAAAGAGCGTAAAGATCGTGTTGAAGATGCACTTGCTGCAACACGTGCTGCAGTTGAGGAAGGTGTTGTTGCCGGTGGCGGTGTAACATTACTTCATGTATCACAAACTTTAACAAAGCTTAAAGTCGAGAATAAGGATCAACAAGCAGGTATTGAGATAGTAATAGAAGCTTTAAAGGATCCGCTAAAACAGATTATTGAAAATGCCGGTGCAAACGGTGGTGTAGTAGTTGGTAAATTATTAGAACATAAGGATAAAAATTATGGCTTTAATGCTCAAGATATGCAATATGTCGATATGATTAAAGCAGGAATTATTGATCCGGCTAAAGTAGTGCGTACTGCACTTCAAGATGCTGCTTCCGTTGCTTCGTTAATTATTACCACGGAAACTTTAATTGTTGACGAACCTTCTGATAAAGAAGATTCAATGCCGCCAATGCGTGGTGGCATGGGCGGTATAGATTTCTAAGTCTATATCTCCATAAGATAGGTTATGCAATAGGTCGCATAAACTCGTCTTGTTGCATAGCTTGTTTCCATCATTGCGAGGAGACATTGCTGTATGGATCGGTTTTACCGTCGTCAACCCCGTCCGTGGCTTGACCACGTGGTTTAGTTAAAAGTACCAATATTATTAGTACTTTTAGTTGTTTTACTAGATGCCGTGGACAAGCCACGGGGTGACACCGGATGCGTTTTGTGGTCCACGCAGGCATGCCTGTTTATAATAATGATTTTAATAACGTACCGTACAACATATTATCAAGTCCCAGTAAGATACTGAAAAACTGATGTATGCAACAAATGGGTTTTAAAGCAATTCTTTGTTTAATTTGAAAATAAATTCTAATAAAACTCTTCCTTAAAAAATAAAATATAGAGTTTCTTATAATTATTTCAATAAATGATTACAAATATTTTTAATTAATTACAATGGCTCAACCTTTGGCATTTATCCTATGAAACTGTTAACAAAATAATTTTAAAGCTCATTAAATTCTTTTTAATTGCAAATTATAAGGTTTTTTTTTGAAATAGGGATAGCTATCTTCTCAAAAATCTTATTCAATTACCAATTACAGTTATTTTGTTAACAGTTCTATATAGGAGATCAAAAGGTTTAAAGCAGTTTTGCCTTAATTATTAAGAATAGATTTCTTGTTTAAGCTATAGGCACGCTTAATATATAATATATATTCGTTTAAGTCCCTATCGGGGATGAGAAATCCCTTCGCCTAAAGGCGAAGGGAAGATATAATGAAGTTACCTTGCAACTAATTTATAAAGAGATATGAGGAGTTATAGAAAAAGTAGCCATAGCCAGTATGATTTGAAAGTACACATTATATGGATACCAAAGTATAGAAAGAGGGTATTAACGAGAAAGGTAGCGGAGA
>NZ_BAABMM010000022.1:0-31937 GCF_045865205.1 Candidatus Rickettsia kedanie
TAATATTACTGATGAAATGATACAGCAGTATATTGATGAGCAAGAAGGTGAGCCTATTAATGATGATCGATTTCTAATCGATTCCACTTTATAACCTCTCAGCTTATAGCTGAGAGGTGTTTAGTTTCAAAAATTAGTAATAAAAGTTTCTAGCTTTTGGTCGGTTAACTATGCTAACTAAAATTAGTAAGGTTTTAGAAAAATTACTATTCTTATTTTAAAAAAACTTATAATTTATACAGTTAAGAAGGACTAAAATAAGATAATTTAAATTTTATATGTAAAACTTAAAAAATTAGCTTCTAAAAGATAAAAATAGTAGGGTAGTGCAAAGCTCGCCATAAGCTGAATTTTTCCTATTAATATCCAACTAACGCTGAGTTTTATTAATATTAACTAAAAAAAGCAAATTAATTAGAAATATTAATAGAACTTAATCAAGTTTATTGCTTGAATGGGTGTTTAGTTATTCGTAAGTATAACTATTAACTAAATTAGTATAAATTAAGGAGGTAGTTTTGTTCCAAAGGGTCATTAAACATTTAAATCATAATTTATCTAAACATGATATTACTGCTCAAATAATAGGTAGGATCAAACATCCAATATCAATTTTATATAAATTACATCGTAAGGGTATAAAGTTAGAAGAATTAACAGATATTTTTGCGATAAGAATAGTGGTAAGAGATGAAGAGGAATGTTATAAAGCTTTAAAAGTAGTTCATGATCTTTATGTGCATGAAAAGGATAAATTTAAAAATTATATTCTTAATCCTAAGCCAAACGGCTATCAATCTTTACATACTATTATTACAACTGAGGATAATTATAAAATAGAGATACAAATACGTGATCATAAGATGCATTATCATGCAGAGGGCGGTGAAGCTGCACACTGGAAATATAAAAATAGTGTTTAGCTAATATACACTTTATTTCTAAAGTAGTATTGCATCTTCTTTAATTTATTTTGTATTATTTTGAAGTTTAAAAAAGAAATTTCATAAACCGACGTTTTGAAATATTTCTTTTTGTTCTGAAGGGAAATGTTGCTTGATAAAATTAGTGCAAACTATTTGATAGTTGTTGTTCTACGGTTCGTATTTCTAAATAAGCTGCTATGAGTAAGAAGCTTTCTATAGTTTCTTTTACTGTTTCTAAAGCCTTTTCTGTAGATTTAGCATTTATAGTTTGTAAATTATGTAGGCGATCAAACACTTTAATAAGTGCAATATCATATCTTTGTTCTTGTATTAGTAAATTTAACATTTTGTCGGAGCTAATTTTACCGTACGGCTTAATTCTTGTTAAACATTCTACGCTATCGGCAATATTCTTATCAAAAATTTTGCTAATATCAGCATGTGTAAGTATTGTATCCTCTATAGTATCATGAAGAAGGGCAACATTTAGCATATATGATTTATAAAGTTTAGGAGCTTCAAGAGCCGTAAAATCTGCAATCATGATTGCAACTTCTATAGGGTGAGAATAATAAGGTTCCCCTGATTGACGCATTTGAGAAGCATGATATTTACGGGTATAATAAAGACCTTTTTTAATTTCTGTTATATCTATAGGTGAGTCTACTATAGTATTCAAATATTTAATTTGATCAATTAGTTTTTTACTATAATCACAAACCTCAAATTTTTTCTGCCAAACATCAATATCTTCCATAAACCTACTAATTATTTAAACTTCTTTTAAAAGGAGTATATGCATACAATTAGTATAAAATATTTTTATAAGAAAATTAATAAGATTTTAGAAAGATATGATATTTATTTTTTAAATTGATCGATAATCAATGCTTAAGCACAAGTTACACTATATCTTGATTTGTAAATAGGATTAGTGATTTTTTTTACACAGTCATATTAAATTAATATTAATTTTCATTAACATAATAAATTGAATATATCAGTATAATAATAGTTAGTAGCTTCAGTCAAAATATAAAAACAGTTAATAAAGTTTAATAAAAAGAAAAGCATTTTTTTATTTATTCTCAAATATTTTTTCCCTTTAGTGTTTTATAATTTCTTGCAATATATTAAAAATTTAGTAAGCATTGTTAATTGTAAAGATAGATTATTATTTAATCTATTGATATATATCGTAAATATAATTTAAATTAATAGGTAAATTATGACTAAAAAAACTAGTTGATAACAAAATAGCTCCTAATAAAGCAGAGTACGATAAGAAATTTTCGCATGTTTTAGCTGTTACCCCATACATTGGGCAGTAACCTTACCGAAGACAATGGCTTTAGTGTGCGAAGAGTTAAAGTTGTTAAAGGATAGCTCACAGAAAAATGAGATGGAAGGAGAAAAAAACTTTTCTAGTGATGTTGACTTTCCTGATGATGCTGTAAGTGCACCGGCAATTAAAGAGGGGCATCTTCTTAGCGGTGGAAAAGAAGATGAGAGAGATTCTGTTAATGATACTAATGCAGAAATGCGACAATTTTCATCTGACAAAACATTTGATTGGAGAGATGGAAGTAAGTACCATCATGTTCATAAGTAAAAGCTGGTGACAAGTTTGATATACATTGGGATTATACCATGGCACATAAAACACGTGGTTATTCATATGAGCTTACTAATCATCCTACTGATTTTTCTCAAAGACTAACTTTTAAAATGAGCTTAAGACATTTTATCAAAATATAAGCCAAGCAAAACCATTTTGGAGTTATCCATTACCTGCTTCTACAGATCATTCAATCATTCTGCCGGAAAGGGAAGCAGGATTCCATGTTCTTTTAGAAAGATGGATAGTAGCTGATACCGGCATGGCATTTCATTAATCATGGGTTCTTGAATATGAAGCAAGTTTAGGCGGTGAAAGACATGGAGATCCAATTAGGTTTAAAGTAACTTATTAGCAAATTGTCATGAGCTTTAAGCGGCTTATGGCATTGTTTGCATGGATACCTAAGTCGTCATTGCGAGGAAATGACATAAATAATTGACGAAGCAATCCAGTTAAAAATTCTGATTTACAGAATTTTTTATTACTTTTTCTAGATTGCCGCGTCGCCTATGGCTCCTCGCAATGACGACTTAGGTATCCACGCAGGCCATGCCTGCTCACAATGACGACGAAAAACAGTCCACGCAACAATGCTTACATTCCGTTACTATCTACTCAAAGCTTTTAGACCCTCCTTTAAGCCGTCTTTTATAAAGGAAATTTTAGCTTGTTTGCCGTCTGCGGTAATTAGTTCTATATAATTATCATTAGATAAAATCATGTCTAGATCGTCTTTTGTAATCACAGCCAAAGCCTGACAGCCGTTTATCGTACAATTTACGTATTGTCCGGCTGCTATTCGTTTGTCACCGCTATTAATAACTGTACCTGCCAGAATTTGAACATTTGACGGGACTATTTCTATTATTTTTAATTCCTGTTCTTCTTGCTCCCCATTGAAATAACCTATGTGATAAATGGCTAATATTTCCTTTTCTTTATCTTGCTCTAGATTATTAATTTGTTGTGATAAGAAGCAAAGTTGTTTTTTCTCATTATTAAGAGTACAATTTAAAGTCCAAGATCCGTACTGTTTTGGTGCTGATGAAGCATCGATATTTTCTACTCTGTATACAATAAAAGTACCGGTTATTATAAATAATCCACTAAGAACAAAAGCAACTTTTTTTATACAATCTTTCATATAGTTTCTAACCTTTTTACAATATTTTCTTTTCCTAAAATTTCTGCAATTGCAAATACGCTAGGTGATGCGTTCATGCCGGTTATTAAAGCTCTTACAGGCTTCATAATGTCACTCAGCTTTAAGCCGTTTGCTGCTGCTATTTCTTTAAATTTATTCTGTAAGGATTCCTTATCAAACTGCTCAATCTTGTTTAAACCTTCTGTAACTTGCTTGATCAAATCTTTATCGCAATTTTCTATAATGCCCTTTGCATCTTGGTTGTAGACGATGGGCGAATCTATGAGATAAATTTGAGCAAGCCGTGCTAAATCTAGCAATGTTTCGCTTCTAACTAACAAGCTTGACATTGCTTGTTTTATATAACTTACCTCTTTCTCACTAATCTTATAATTTTGTTTCAATATCTCTACAGTCTTTGAAGTTAAGCTATCATTGTCAAGCATTCTTAAGTAATAAGCATTAAGGCTATTCATTTTAGTAAAATCAAGCCTAGAAGGTGATTTACCAAGCGAATCAAGATTAAACCATTCTATAGCCTGAGTCATTGATATAATTTCATCATTACCGTGACTCCATCCGAGACGCAATAAATAATTACACAAACTTTCCGGTAAATATCCCATATCTTTATAAGCTTCAACGCCTAAGGCTCCATGTCTCTTTGATAGTTTTGCTCCGTCTTCTCCATGAATGAGCGGTATATGAGTCATGCTCGGTACTTCATAACCGAGAGCCTGATAAATAGCAATTTGCCTTGCTGCATTGGTTAAATGATCGTCACCTCTAATAATATGAGTTATACCCATATCGTGATCGTCTGCCACTACGGCTAGCATGTAAGTAGCAGTGCCGTCTGCCCTTAGTAGTACCATATCGTCTATATGAGAGTTTTCAATTACTACCTCGCCTTGTAAGGTATCATGAATTGTTATGCTGCCCTCTCTTGGAGTTTTTAGACGTATTACCGGCTTAACATCAGTAGGATAGGCGTCGTCAGGTTCTTTATCACGCCACTTGCTATTAAAAATGAAATGTTGTTTATGTTCTAAAGTTTTTTGTCTCTGCTTTTCTATTTCTTCTTGGCTAGTAAAACAATAATATGCCTTACCTTCTTTCAGGAGTCTTAGTGCCGCTTCTTTGTAAAGATCATTACGTTTAGACTGGAATATAACTTCCCCGTCCCAATCAAGCCCTAGCCATTTTAGACCTGAGAATATAGCGTCTACCGCTGCTTCAGTTGATCTTTCTTTATCGGTGTCTTCAATGCGGAGCAGAAACTTGCCGTTATTATGCCTTGCGAACAAGTAGTTAAAAAAGGCAGTTCTTGCCGAACCGATATGTAAAAACCCCGTCGGTGACGGAGCAAATCTAGTAATTACGTTGGTCATTTATTATTGTTTTTAAATATATACTAAGAACTTTGTCATACCGTGGCTTGATGTCCTAGTGTATGAACGTTCAAGATGTCATTCCTGCTTTCGCAGGAATGACATCGATTGATTTTGTCTTCTTGCTCCCCAAATACATAAAATAATTTACGTCTATATCATCGCTTAATTTCCATTCATTTTTAGCAGGATCATATACCAAACCTTTCAGCTCTTTAATTTCAATGTCGGTATCCGTAAGCATTTCGTAAATTTCCGATGGTTTTAAGAATTTGCTATAATCATGAGTATTTTTAGGCACCCAGCCTAAAATATATTCAGCAACTATTACTCCAAGTGCATAAGCTTTTTTAGTGCGGTTAATCGTAGAAATTATTGCCATACCGTTTGGCTTAATATGCTTCACCAAATTTAGTATAAATTGCTGTACGTTTTCTACATGCTCAATAACCTCAAGACAAATTACCACATCATATAGCTTGTCACTTTCTAATTCTTCTATAGTAGATTGTAAATAATTTATCTTGATACTGTTTTCCTTAGCATAAGTGCTTGCCGTTTCAATATTACTTTGTAGTGCATCAATGGCTGTAACGTTAAAACCTTGAGCCGCTAAAGGCGTTGCAATTAATCCTCCACCGCAACCAACATCTAATATTTCTAGTTTGGAAAGGTGTCTATTGTAATGTGTAGTTATTTTCTCTATTATATATTCAAGGCGAATAGGGTTTATTCGGTGTAATACACTGAATTCCCCGTCCTTATTCCACCAATTATAAGCAATTTTCTCAAATTTTGCTAATTCTTTTTTATCGATTGAAGACATAGTCTATGATTCTTTCCAATGTCATCCCGTGGCCCCTCCACGGGATGACAAGAGGCCATACAACAAACATATATAATATACTCAGATGACTTTAATAATACTAGCCTTAATTTTAATTAGCTGCATATTTGCTCCTCTTGGCTGTATTGCCCTATGGAAGAGATATATTTATTTTGGCGATGGGCTTGCTCATAGTAGTTTTTTAGCGGCTAGCATAAGCATTATAGCACATTTCCCATTAATATATTCAGGAATAATAGTTGCAATTCTTTTTTCGTTTTTTGTGTTTATTTTTAAAAATAATTCTGAAAAAAATGCAGTTATTAATTTGATTTCTAGCTTTATGCTAGCTGTTGCTTTAGTTATTAATTATTTGACTTCTTTGCAGAATAATATAGTGAATTTGTTGTTTGGGGATATTTTATCCGTGTCTTTTAATGATTTGATTATACTAGGGGTAGTGCTAATAACTATTATAAGCTTTATAGTATATTTTTATAATCAAATTCTTCTTATCATTATCAATAGAGATATTGCAGTCATAAAAGGCTTAAAGGTTAATATGATTGAGCTAATATTTTTACTTCTTCTCTCATTATCGGTATTTTCTGCTATAAAGATTGTTGGCGTAATTATGGTTACTGCTATTTTACTTATTCCTGCAATGATCGCACGGTTTGTAGCATATAGCCCCTCTCAGATGATTATAATATCAATTCTTATCTCTTTATTTATTAATTTTTGTGCCGCATTTAGCTCTTTCTACTTTGATTTACCTTTAACTCCATTGTTTATTATATTAGGTACATTTATTTATGGTTTGTTGTATTTAAAGCGATTATTATGAACAAAAATGAATTTACTTAATATATTTAAGAACTGTTAGAACCATATGGTTCAGTAGCCGTTCGTGCAATGTTTGGTGGATATGGTATATGGGGTTAAGGTAGGAATTATTAAGAGCAATGAATTATATTTTAAGTCAGACCTAAGCACTTATGAATATTTTCAATCTTGCGGTTCTAAGCCATTTGTATATCAAAGTAAAGGTAAACTTGTAACGCTATCATATTGGAAGGTGTTACCTGAAATTATGGAGGATCAATAGTTATAAGGTAAGTGGTTTAAATTAGCTTTGAATGCTGCTATTAATAAGAAAAATAAATGTCATCCCGTGGCTTGACCAGCGTTTGTATGGCTCGTTTATGTCATTCCTGCGTGGCATTATTGTGTAGATAGCAAAACCGTCATTGCGAGGAGCGAAGCGACTTAGCAATCCAGAATAAAGATTAAAAAAATTCTGATTTACAGAATTTTTAACTGGATTGCTTCGTCAAAATTTTCAATTTTTCCTCGCAATGACGGAAAACCGGTCCACACAACAACGCCTTCCCGCCTACGCGGGAATGACATAAAACGAGCCATGCAACAAGGTTTCCAATCGCTCGCAAAGATGTTAGAATCTATCCACATTCTTCATAATCTCAAGATAGTCTATTGTACCGCTTGCAAGCAGAGGTATTTCTGAATCGGTAATAATTACTTTCGGTAAATGTAGTAAAGAAATTTGAGCTTTAGATACAGTATCTGCAAAATTTTCTCTATTTATATCGGAACCGGTAGTAAGTAAAATAATTTTTTCTCCGTGCGTTTTATCGGGCATAGAAATAGCAGCGTGCAAGGAATTAGGATCAATTTCACTAGCAAGTTCTTCAATTTTTGTAAGAGATATCATTTTCTCTGCTATTTTAGTAAAGCGTTTTAAACGTCCTAAAATTGTTATATATCCTTCAGAATCGATTTTGACTATATCGCCTGTGTCGTACCATTCTTTATAAGTACGGTGACCTTTTAAGTCCAGGTAACCAAGCATGACGTTAGGACCTCGGATGAATAAACGCCATCCTTCTAGTCCCTCTACTTTCTCAAGCTTATAATCAATTTTCGGTAATAATCTTCCTACCGTGCCTGCTTTATTATGCATAGGGGTATTACAAGCTATAATAGGTGCGGCTTCGGTAATGCCATACCATTCAAAAATACGTATACCGTATTTGTTAAGCCAAAATTGTCTTGTAGATTCTTTTAATTTCTCGCTACCGGCAAATATATAGCGTAATGAGTAAAAATCATATGGGTGAGCGTAATTAGCATAACCGTTTAAAAAAGTATCGGTAGAAATTAATATAGTTGCTCCGATATCGTATATCACTTCAGGAATGTTGCGATAATTTAGTGGAGAAGTATATAGAAACAGTTTAATACCGTTTAAAGTTGTAATAATTGCACCTCCAAGACCAAAACAATGAAATAAAGGTAATGAGTTAAATACTATATCTTCGGGGCTAAAAGGTACTTTAGCAGTTATTTGATATCTATTAGTTTGTAAATTTCTGTGAGATAGTAATACGGCTTTAGGCTCACCTTCAGTACCCGAAGTAAAAATTATCACTGCCGGTTTTTTGTCATCACGATTACGACAAAAATAATTGTAATAAGTTTGAGAAAAATAACTTCCTATTTTTGCTTTTAGTTTTAGAGCTGTACTAATTTGATTTTTAAAATCTTCTAAATATATTATTTTAATACCGCAATCTAATAAGTTAGTGATTAATTCATGTAAATTTGTTTTCTCAATAAATTGTTTTGAAGTGTAAACTACTTTAATTTGTGCAAGTTTACAGGAGTTAATAATAGTACTTATGCCGCTGCTCCAGTTAATTATAGCAGGAACATAACCGCTAGATTGCATGGCGTAAAAAGTAATTAACGTATTCGTGGTATTAGGCAACATTAATCCTAAATTTCTGCCAAAGATATTATTCTTTTTGATTAAATCACCTAGGATAAAAGATTTTAATATTAAATCTCGATAAGTGACCGTATTATTTTCAAAATCATCAACTATTTTTTTCTTAAATCCATGAATTTTAGCAGCTTCTATAAGAGATGAGAATACAGTATTTTTATAGTCTGAACTCTCAAACATCATATCAGCCATGATATCATAAAGAGTCCTAGATATATAACTGCGTCGTTCTTGATTACTTGCAGCATCCATATTAGCGAATTTTACCGGCGGTAAAACTGTTATAGTAATTTTAGGGAATATTTTTCTTTTTAATATGTTTTTTAATTTTGATAAATGAGTAAATTGAGTCCCGTCTATTCTAACCGGTAAAACGGTGGCATTGGCTTTATCGGCAATCATTCCTGGTCCTTCGTATATTTTCATTAAAGAGCCGGTAACGCTTATTCTACCTTCAGGGAAAATTGCTACTTTCTGATCCTTTTGTACTTCTTTTACTAAAGTCTTTATTGCCATTGGGTTACTTGGATCAACCGGCAAAGTTCTTGCCATACGTAAAAACGGTTTAATCCACCATATTTTTTGTATATCGGGACTAATTGCAAAAGTCATTTCTTCCTTTAGATAAGTAGCAATTAGGGGAGGGTCAAGATATGAAATATGATTGGCTACTACTACTACTTTTTTACCTGCTTTTTGAAAATTTTCAAATCCCTTAACTTCAACCTTATACATAAGATCAAAACAGATTTGGAATATTCTTCGCAATAGTTTAAATGGAATAATTTTAACATCAGGTATTAAGCGGTAAATATATATAGTGACGATTATATTAGCTAGGCTAATAAATAATATAATCCAAGGGATAGTGCAATTTAGATAAAATAATAACGATAGAATAATTGTTGATCCCACCATGAAAATGGAATTAATGAGGTTGTTAACGGCAATAATTCGGCTACGATGAGCAGGATTTGCGTAATGCTGTAATATCGCAAAAAGGGGAACGATATATAAACCGCCTATTGCTGCTAAGAAAAATAAATCGATAACTATTCGCCAATTATGTCTTTTCGATAAAAATACTAAAATACTTTTTAGCTGAGTAGGTTCATAGTTAACTGAGCTAATTCTACTTGCAAAGAATAAATCAATACCGAAAATACTAATGCCTAGGGCTGAAATAAATAGATATTTAACGGTAATCTCATCTTCAAATATTTTGCTACATAAAAATGAACCGACCCCAACACCAAGCGAGAAAACTGCTAAAAATAAGTTCGCAACATTCTCATCAGCTTTAAAAGTTATCTTAGCAAGTAAAGGTATTTGAGAAATTATAGCAGCTCCGATAAACCAAAACCATGAAATACCAAGTATAGCTAAATATATCTGTTTTTTTGCTTTGGCATATTTAATCATATTTATGCTTGCATCTATAATATTAAAATTTATTTTAATATCACGATTTGCATTTTTAGATTTTGGAGAAAAAAGGCTTGTAATGAAGCCGAGAAAAGCGATGGTAATTAAGGAATAAATTATAAAATTATTGCTGACTGTATAATAACTGCCGATTATAATACCGATAAAAATACCGATAAAAGTTCCAGCTTCAACAAAGCCGTTAGCTCCAAGTAGTTCGTCTTGATTTAGGTGATCAGGTAATACGCTATATTTGATTGGACCGAAAAAAGTAGAGTGTATACCCATTAAGGAAATAGAATAGAACAGGATTAGCAGATTATTATGATGAAATCCGTAAATTGCAAAGGCAATTATGCCGATTTCACAAATCTTAATAATCTTAATAAGACTCGCACGTTCGTATTTATCGGCAATTTGTCCTGCTATGCTTGCGAATATTATGAAAGGTAGTACAAAAGTAGCATTAGCAATTAAAACAAGTAGATTATTATATTTACTTAAAGCTCCTGAAATACCGTAAGTAATAAAGATTACTAGAGCATTTTTTAATATATTATCATTAAGACAACCGCATAACTGCACTATAAAATTCGGTAAAAATCGTCTATCTTTGAAAAGATATAATTTGTTTGTGTCCATATTATATTAAATATTTAAAATACCGATTTTGTTAGATTTTGATGTCATTGTTGCAAGGCGTTGGCTTTGCCCTCATGGCTTATTTATGTCATTCCTGCGAAAGCAGGAAGCCAAAAAATAGTCTTAATATTGATAAAATAAACCTAAAAAAACAAGTTTTTTGTAGGTTTTACTGGATTTCTGCTTTCGCAGGAATGACATATGACTCAAAACAAAACCTAAACTCTTCAAATATTAGCAATTTATATTAATATGTCAAATTGCATATAGATAAATACTTTTAATGAGGGTTATTTAAATCTTCATAATAATCACGCATTGCTTCTCTATTAGCAGGAATATTATTATTAGATTCCTCTATATCATGTTTGGGAATAATAAAGAGAAAAAATTTTACTGATTTTAATTATTACTTCATGTACACTCATATTTATGCTCCTAAAAATTATTTTCTATTCTATCACTCTTTATAGATATAAGACCTAGTATCAATCTTTTTCTTTATTATTCTTTTCTTTTTGTATTTTCTTTCTTCTTTGTAAATTCTTTTTTAAAGCAGTTGATAAGTTATTAAATTTAGCTGCCGGTTGGTCTTTTTTCGGTTTTTCTTTAGTATCTTCGGTAGATGACATAAATAATTATCTTTTCACATTAGCATTATTATATTATATTATGGATATTTTGGAAATAAAACTATAAATAATCTATGAATCAAAGTAATATAATTTCCCCTGAGTTATTGGATGAGAGAAAAAATATTGCAAGGCAAGGGGGCGGTGAAGCTAGGATCAACGCACAACATCAAAAAGGTAAGTTAACTGCACGAGAACGCATAGAAGTATTATTAGATCCGAATAGTTTTACTGAAACTGGGATGTTTGTAGCACATAGATGCAATAATTTTGGGATGCAGGATAAAAAGTTTTTAGGTGACGGCGTTGTAACTGGACACGGTACGATAAACGGTAGATTGGTATTTATTTACAGCCAAGATTTTACCGTACTAGGCGGTTCTCTCGGCGAATATCATGCTAAGAAAATCTGCGATATTATCGATCAAGCTATAGCAACCGGTGCTCCCGTAATAGGTATTAACGACTCAGGGGGAGCAAGAATTCAAGAAGGGGTTGATGCTCTTGCCGGATACGGTGAATTATTTCAGCGTAATGTTTTAGCATCGGGTGTTATCCCTCAAATTACCTTAATTATGGGACCTTGTGCCGGTGGTGCGGTATATTCCCCTGCCTTAACCGATTTTATATTCATGGTTAAGAATAGTTCTTATATGTTCGTAACCGGTCCCGATGTAGTAAAAACCGTTACGGGTGAAGCAGTAAGCCAAGAAAAGCTCGGCGGTGCTAGAATGCATACCACTAAAAGCGGTGTTGCCGATCTTGCATTCAATAATGATATAGAAGCATTGCTCGAAATCCGTAAGTTCTTTAATTTCCTTCCGTCATCCAATCGTAGTCCTCTTCCTGTTCGTTCGACTATTGATCCTGCCGATAGAGTCGATATGTCTCTGAGCACGTTAATACCTAACACTCCTAATAAGCCTTATGATATGAAAGAGCTTGTTGAGCGTATAGTTGATGAGGGAGAATTTTTTGAACTACAATCTGATTTTGCAAAGAATATCATTATCGGCTTTGGTTATATGGAAGGTTATCCGGTAGGATTTGTGGCTAATCAGCCTTTGCATTTAGCAGGATGTTTAGATATAAACGCCTCAAGAAAAGCAGCAAGATTTATTAGATTTTGTGATGCTTTCAATATTCCTATAGTAAGCCTTGTTGATGTACCTGGATTTCTGCCTGGTACATCCCAAGAGCATGACGGTATTATTAAACACGGGGCTAAGCTGTTATACGCGTATGCAGAAGCTACAGTGCCGAAGATTACCGTAATTACCCGTAAGGCTTATGGTGGTGCTTATATAGTTATGAACTCCAAGCATCTTAGAGGCGATATAAACTATGCTTGGTTTAATTCGGAAATCGCTGTTATGGGGGCAGAGGGAGCAGCCGAGATAATATTTAAGGAAGAATGTAAAAACCCTGAAGCTAAAAAACAAAAAATCGATGAATATAGAAAAGTAGTAACTTCGCCTTTTATTGCAGCATCTAGGGGATATTTGGATGATATTATAAGACCGCAAAATACTAGATGGCGAATATGTAAGGCGTTAAATTTCCTGCGTACTAAAAAAGTAGAATTACTTTGGAAAAAGCATGATAATTTGCCGTTGTAATGTTTAATTGTCATTTCCGCGAAAGCGGAATCCAGAAAAAAACATATATACAGCAAATTTTTGAAATTAAAAGCTTGATTTATCTCGCTTTATGCTGGATTCCCACTTTCGCGGGAATGACATAAAACAGTTCATGCGGGCAATGCTGAGTTAGGAATGACATCGACAGCAGTATAATAATACAGATTACTTTATAATAAAAACTATGAATAAACCATTATTTGATAAAATTCTAATTGCTAATCGTAGCGAGATCGCCGTTAGGATAATACGTACCTTAAAAAAGATGGGAATAAAGTCGGTTGCAGTATATTCTGAAGCAGATACAAACTCAATGTATGTGCAGTATGCAGATGAGGCTTATTATATAGGTGATTCCCCTGCAACGGAAAGTTATTTATCTATTAAAAATATTATCTCAGCAATTCGTGAAAGTGGAGCAAGTGCAGTACATCCAGGTTACGGTTTTTTATCGGAAAATCCGAATTTTGCTAATATTCTTAAAAGAGACGGTGTTGTTTTAATAGGACCGAGTGCCGGAACTATTAAAAAAATGGGCGATAAAATCGAAGCAAAAAAGATAGCGATAGAAGCCGGAGTTAGCACTGTTCCGGGTTATATGGGAACTATAAACGATGTTAAGCAAGCGGTGGATATTGCTAAAGAGATTGGTTTTCCGGTAATAGTAAAAGCGGCTGCCGGTGGCGGTGGACGTGGTATGAGAGTAGTGAATAATTCCGCTGAAATGGCAAATGCTTTTGAGTCGGCAAAGCTTGAAGCAGCAAATAGTTTTAGTGACGATAGATTATTTATTGAGAAGTTAATTCAAACTCCCCGTCATATTGAAATTCAGCTAATTGCCGACCAATACGGCAATAGTGTATGTCTCGGAGAGCGTGAATGTTCAATACAGCGTCACCATCAAAAAGTAATCGAAGAAGCACCGAGTGCTTTTATTACTGAAGATATAAGGCAAGAAATGTATCGGCAGGTAATATCCTTATCTCAAAAAGTTGGATATTATTCGGCCGGTACCGTTGAGTTTATAGTAGATAGCAATAGAAATTTCTATTTTTTAGAAATGAATACTAGGTTACAAGTCGAGCATCCTGTTACTGAGCTAATTACCGGTATAGATATCGTTGAAGAGATGATAAAAATCGCAGCCGGTGAGAAATTATCATTTACACAAGATGACATAAAATTAAAAGGTTGGGCATTTGAATCACGCATTTGTGCCGAAAACCCAAGCCGAGGTTTCTTACCTTCTAGCGGTAGAATTATCGCTTATTCTGAACCTGCAAAGAGTCCTAATATCCGTATAGATACAGGGATTGGGCTTGGCGGTGAAGTAAGTATGTTTTATGATTCAATGATTGCGAAATTATGTACTTACGGTGAAACAAGAGAGCAGGCAATTGAGGTAATGCGTTCTGCTTTGAGTTCTTATATAATTAACGGTATTGCTCATAATATTAGTTTCTTAGAAGCGGTAATGCTACATCCACGCTTTGTTAGCGGCGATATTTCTACTGCCTTTATTCAAGAAGAATATCCTGACGGTTTTTCCGGAGCTAGTCTAACTTCAGAAGTCACTACCGTATTTTTAGCAACGGCTATTTTTATTTATATATCGGAACAAAGACGTGCTTCTTTAATTTCCGGCAATATTAACAATCAGGCTAACAAAATAGGTACAAGGTGGGTAGTAACTATAGATGATAAATTATTTCCCGTATTAATTACACCTGTTGAAAACGGCTATAATATACGTCACGAAAGCGATAGAATATATATTCGTAGTAACTGGAATTTAGGTAATGAACTTTTTACGGCTATAATTAACGGTAAAAAGACAAATGTAAAAATTGAGAATATCAGAACCGGTTATTTATTATCGCATGCCGGTATTAGCGTAAAAGCCTTTGTTCGCTCTCCTCGTATATCAGAACTTGAAGCGTTGATGGTCTCAAAAGTAGTAGTAGAAGAAAGCTCCGAACTTGGTGCTCCTCTAAGCGGTCAAATTGTTGCAATAAAGGTGAAAGAAGGGCAGGCAGTGACGGCAGGGCAAGAAATTATGATTTTAACTGCTATGAAAATGGAAAATCTTATTTTAGCCGAAAGAGACGGAAAAATAGCTAAAGTTTTTGTTAATGAAAAGGATAATGTTGTAAGAGGGCAGGTATTATTAGAATTTGCTTGATATACTTGTTTGTGGTTTTTATGGTACTAGTTCCTAAACGATTTTTAATCCAAGAACCTTTTTCTCTCGGGATTCAGGAGGAGTATTTTGACATAATTTACCTAAATTAATTTATAGCGTGCGTACCATAGATTAATATAAGTAAATTATTAATATCTTAATCGATAGTAAAATAATTTACGATTTCTTAACTTTAAGTTGTATTTGATGATTCTCTAATTCTACTTTACTTACATAATCAGGCGTAAAATTTTTAGAAAACTCACCTAAAGTTTGTTCTGTAATAAAGTCCCCATAATTATCAATTATCTTAGATAAATCAAACGCGCTTATTATCTCAATTAAAATCCTGTCAGTTATAGAGAAATCAGCATCTTTTCGAGCCTGTTGTATGAAGCGTACAATGTCTCTTGCGTATCCTTCTTCTATTAGCTCAGCTGTTAGCTCTAAATCAAGTATTAACAAGCTACTATTATTCTCAAAACTTGCTGCTCCTTTTATATGTGAATATGGCTCTAAAATTAGCTTATATTCTTCATTATTTAAGGTTTCGCCGCATATAGTTAAACCGCCTGCGATAGCTTTCCACTCACCTTTTTTAGAAGCAGCTATAATCTCTTTCATTTTAGCGGGAAGACGTTTACCAAGCATTGGGAAATTAATCGATAGTTTGTTGCTTGCGTAATTCTCTAGATCGTCGCGATAAATTACTGATTTAACATTAATCTCATCCTTGATCAAATCTTCAAAATCTTTGAGATCGTTATTATGTTTACTGATAATAGTTATGCTAGCAAGCGGCTGCCTTACCCTGATATTTTTAGTACTTCTAATAAACAGGCTATTACTACAAATATCAAGCACGTTATCCATAGTAGCAACTAGCTCGTGATTTATTTCAAAGTCTGAGAGAGTGGGGTAGTTGCATAGATGGACGCTAATCTCGTCATTGTAAGGCACTGATGGGGTGTCATCCCGTGGCTTGACCACAGGATCCAAATTGTTCATTGATTTACTGGAGCCTGCGATCAAGTCACGGCATGATAATGTAGACGTCTCTTCGCAATGACATAGCCCCTTATATATCGCCTCCGAAATCATAGGTACTAGTGCTGACATTGCAATCGCCATAGTCTCTAAACATGAATATAGAGTATTATAAGCATTTTGTTTATCTGCATCTTTTTCGCTTTTCCAAAATCTGGCTCTACTTCGTCTTATATACCAGTTATTCAATACTTCAAAAAATTCTAAAACTGCATGATAAGCTGTTTGCGTATCGAAATTATCTAAACTCTCTTCAATCTTACTGACTGCTATTTTTAGCTTAGATAATATATAAACATCAAGTACGTTTTCAGGAGCAAAACTCACCTCACCTTTAAGCGAATCGGCATTAGCATACATCGTAAAGAAATGGTAAGCATTCCATATAGGCTTGATGAATAGACGAAGCGTATCAAATACCATCTTACCGTCTTTATCGATTAGCAGTGCCTGACCTTTAACAATGTTTGAAGATAGCATCGTAACTCTTAATGCGTCAGAGCCGTATCGATCAAATAGCTCCAGCGGATCGGCGTAGTTATTAAGACGCTTTGAGAGTTTTTGGCCGGTAGCGTCTAAAATTACACCGTGGCATATACAATTTAAAAACGGTGGACGATCAAATAAAGCGGTAGATAGCACCATTAAAGTATAAAACCAACCACGTGTTTGAGCTGAATACTCAACTATAAAATCAGCCGGAAAATGATCCTCAAACCACTCTTTATTTTCAAAAGGGTAGTGAGCTTGCCCATATGGCATTGAACCGCTTTCAAACCAGCAATCAAACACGTCTTCGATTCTACGCATTGTTGATTTACCGGTTGGATCGTTGGGGTTTGGTCTTGTCAGTTCATCGATAAACGGACGATGTAAATCAGTAACTTTAACGCCGAAATCTTTCTCTAATTCCTCTATAGAACCGTAAACATCTATGCGTGGATATTGTGAATCGTCTGATTTCCATACAGGCAGCGGCGTTCCCCAAAATCTATTACGGCTTATCGACCAATCACGGGCATTTTCAAGCCACTTACCGAATAAATTATCCTTAACATGATGTGGAATCCAGTTTATTTGCTGATTAAGCTCTACCATTCTATCTTTAAGCTGTGTTACCTTTACATACCATGACGGAACAGCCTTATATATAAGAGGCGTATCCGTTCGCCAGCAATGAGGATAATTATGAATATAATGCTCGGTTTTTAGCCAATTTCCTTGCTCTTTCAGTTTGATTATTATTTTGTCATTTGCATCAAATACTTGCACTCCCGCTAAGTCAGGAATTTCTTTAGTGAATTTACCGCTATTATCAACAGGACAAACAAGTGAGATCCCTTTTGATTCGCAAAGTATTTGGTCATCTTCACCAAAGCCGGGAGCCATATGTACAACCCCTGTACCGTCACCTTCAACAACAAAGTCGCCGGCAAATATCTTGAAGCTGTTTGGATGATTCTCAAAATAGTCGAATAAAGGTTTATAGCGGAGTCCCTGAAGCTTTGAGCCTTTAATTATCTCAAAATTTTCTTCACCGCTAAGCCCTAATTCTTTAGCATATTTAGAAACTGACGAGGCAGCTATTATATAACAAATATTTTCTTGAGGGACTAATGCATAATCTATATCACTACCGACTGCTAGGGCTAGATTTGATGGAAGAGTCCAAGGCGTCGTCGTCCAAGTAAGGATTCTATATTCTTTATAATCACCGCCTACTGTCATTCCTGACTCCCTCGATGTCATTCCTGCGAAATCAGGAATCTCATGCAATTTATCCCTTAGTACAAAACTCACCGTTACAGCTTTATCTACTCGCGCACGATAAGAATTATCAAGCCTTGTTTCAAAATTAGAAAGCGGTGTTTCGCATGCCCAAGAATACGGTATTACCCGCATAGATTCATACAATAACCCCTTATTATATAGCTCTTTAAACGCCCAAAGGACGGATTCCATGAAATTCTTATTCATCGTTTTATAAGAATTTTTAAAATCTACCCATCTTGCTTGACGAGTGACATATTCTTCCCAGTCGTTCGCATATTTCATTACCGAAGCTCTGCAATGTGCATTAAACTTCTCTATACCGAAATTAGTTATTGCAAGACGCCCTGAAATACCAAGCTCTTTCTCTGATTGCATTTCAGCAGGAAGACCGTGACAATCCCAGCCGAAGCGACGCTCAACTTTCTTACCTTTTACGGTTTGGTATCTAGCATATACGTCTTTAATAAAGCCGGTAAGTAAATGACCGTAATGCGGCAAACCGTTTGCAAAAGGTGGACCATCATAAAAAATAAATTCTGATTCTCCATTCCTATCATCAATAGATTTTTGGAATATATTATTGTCTTGCCAAAATTTTAGTATCTCTCGCTCTATAGCAGCAAAATCAGCATTTGAACTAACTTCAGGATAATATTTAGTATTTGTCATTATTTTAGAAATTATTTTTAAAAATATCTTAATTATATGCAAGAGAGGTAATAATACAAGAATTTTAATATATTACTTTTTTAGTTTTCCTTACTGACTAAATTTGGTATAATAATAGTATTAGTAAGTCTAATTTAATCATTATTAACATGTATATCAATACTTTAGCCATTACTTCTAAAGGACAGATCGTTCTACCAAAAAAGTTAGAGAGATTTTAAATAGTAATATTATTTCTATAGAAATTGATGATAATAATAAAGTTATATTATCTCCTGTTTCAGATGTAGGGGGTGTATTTGCAAAATATAAAAAAATACCAAAACTTCTTTTGAAGAGGTAAGAGAAAAAGCTTGGAGAGAGAGTGTATTTCACATTATAAAAATGTTAAGGAAATACAATGGAATATATATGTGATACAAATGTTATTGTGAGATATTTACTTGCCGATGATAAAAATATGTTTAATCAGACAAAAGAAATGTTTGAACAAGTTAAAACAGGACATATTATTTTAATAATAGAGCAAACTATATTTACGGAAGTAATATTTGTTCTCTCTTCTGTTTATAAAATTCTTGCAATGATGAAATCTCTTCTACTTTATCGGATCTACTTGCTTACAAAGTATACATTGTAAAAAAGAATATTACCTAAATGCTTGAGAATATTATACAAAATATAATATTCATATAGTTGATTGTATACTACTCGCTAAAGCAAAATATTTAAATATGCCGTTACTTACTTTTGACCAAAAATTACTCAATGTAGTCAATAAAAACTGAGTATATCTACGTGAACATTCTAACTATGGGTATATTTGAGGGGTCGAGTAATTTTTTTATCTGAGAGAAAGTGTTTACTATATTCTCTACGGCAGTATCAATGAATTGATCGGTTTCAATATAATTCTCCGATGCGTCTTGTATGTAAAAAAGAATAGAGGAGATATAAACAGATAGCAATAAACCTCTTTTAGTATAATAGTTAAAATCAAGAGATTTATCGCCGGTATAACGCCAAATAGCATCACAACTATGGAATGCAACTTCAGTTCCTTGCATTGGGTTTAATGCAAAATAAGCGGCATTCTTACTATGAATAATAGGAAGCACGGTTTTGATCCTAATCTTTACCGCTAAAGATATTTTATCTCTTATTTTTGCTGGCTCTTCTATTGTCTTTAAGCGTTCTAGCATAATATTATCTAAATAGCTTTCAAAGAATTCTATTATTTCAGATAAACCTTCTGGAAAAACTATTAAAGTACAACCTTTTGCAAAGTCGCATTTTTCTTCTGCTTCTTCAAGTAGCTTATTATTCCATTCATTAAACGGTAATAATTCTAATAAAGACTGCACGAAGCTTATTTTTTTGATATGGTGTTCTTCTTTAATGCTCATATTTTTTAACCTTGACATATAACTTAATTATATGGTATAGTTCAATAAACCACAATATCTTTTAAGGAGAGTAATTTTAGTGATACTAGTAAATGTTCACGCCGGTAATTGTGACAATACGCTTAAGAATTTTAAGAAAAAGCTACAAAGAGAGCTTTATTTTCGTAAGATGAAAGAACAGCGTTATTATGAAACACCTTCAGCGAAGCGTGTTCGTAAAGCACAAGAAGCAGCAAGAAGACAGAGAAAATTTGCTCGTAAAAAAATGTTTGATGAATAAAATTTCAAATAATTTTAATACTAACAAAAAAGCTAGAAATATTAATATTTCTAGCTTTTTTGTTATGTAGATTGCTTCGTGATTTTTCTTCATTGCAAGGACATTGCATAGCAATTATACGTCCGCAATCTCAGGATATTTGATGAGATTGCCACGTAGCCTATGGCTGCTCACAATGACGATTAGGTGTCCACGCAGCAACGCCACCGCAGGGGAATGACATTAAAGTACAAATATTCCCAATTAGCTTTTTATGTTATAAAGCACTGTTATAGCCATATAAACCGTATCTATGCTTAGTGATCTTAAACAAAATTTACGTTCTTATTTTTTTAGTAGAGTACTAATTTTTACTTTAGCAATAGCAGCTATTATTTTTGCCTGTGCTACTTTTTATGTGATATCTTTAGAATCAAAGAATTTTAGTACGATTATTGGATTTTTATTAGTTGATTTAGCAATTTTTTTAATTTTAGGCGTTTTACTAACTCAAAAATTTTTTACTCAAAATAGTAATAATGATAGTTCTAAATTACAAAATCGTATTGTAATTGCCTTTAGTTTAGTTGCAGCTATTCCAACTATAATTGTCTCAGTATTTTCTGTGTATTTTTTTAATCTTAGTGTTCAAGCTTGGTTTGATAAGAAGATTTCTACGGTTCTTGATCAATCCGTAATAGTTGCAGAATCTTATATTGCCGAGCATAAATTACAGCTAAAAGAAACGGCTCTAGCAGTTGCTGAAGATCTAAGCGATATGTATTATGATTTAATTCATAATCCCGCTTTATTTACTAAAACACTTAATACCGAAGCAGAGATGCGCTCGCTTGATGAAGCTATAGTTTTAAACAAATCTACTAATACTATAGTAGCTAATAGTTATTTAAGTTTTTCATTATCATTTGCAACTATTCCCGCACATTTAATTAAAAAAGCGGATTTAGGGGAACCGGTGGAAGTAAAATCTGATCCAACCAAAATAAGGATGCTGATTAAATTAAAAGAATATAATGATGTGTATTTATTAGTCGGTAGATTAGTAGATAATAAAATTATCGACCATGTAGATGCAACTAACGGAGCAGCTGCCGAGTATAATAGCCTTAAAAATGAAATAGATAATATACAGATCAAGTTCTCTATAATGTTTATCTTTATTGCCTTATTACTTCTTTTTGTAGCTATAAGTTTTGGGGTTATATTTACTGCTAAAATAATAAAGCCTATTAAAAAATTAGTTACTGCAACTGACAAAGTTAAAGACGGTGATTTAACGGTACAAGTGCCTGAAAATGAAGTAGATAAAGATGAAATAGGCACACTTTATGCGGCCTTTAATAGAATGATTAAGCAGCTTTCGCGTCAGCAGCGTGATTTAGTTATAGCACAGAGAGCAATGGCTTGGTCGGATGTTGCAAAAAAAGTAGCCCATGAAATCAAGAACCCATTAACTCCTATTTTACTTGCTTCTGAAAGATTGCTTAAGAAATTTAGTCCTGAAATTAAGGAAAGGGTAGAATTTGAAAATTATTTAAAAATGATTATTCGTCATACTAACGATATTAAAAATATAGTGTCTGAATTTGTGCTTTTTGCACGTCTTCCTGCTCCTAAATTTACGGAGAGTGAATTAGTTTATTTAGTTAAACATATTGTTGAAGCACGTCAATTACTTAATGATAATATTTTGTATAAATTTGAGTCTAACGTAGATCAATTTGATTTTATGTGTGATGCTACACAAATCAATCAAGTTATGATCAATTTATTGAAAAACGCAGAAGAGTCAATAGAAGGGCGAGAATCCGGAAAAATAGAAGTTACTATAGATGCTAAAGACGATTTTATTAGCGTTATTGTAATAGATAACGGTCAAGGATTCCCGCCTGAGCTAATAGGCAAAGCTACCGAAAGCTATGTTACGACCAGCAGTAAAGGTATGGGGGTAGGGCTTGCTATAGTTAAAAGAATAGTCGAAGAACATTGCGGCATTCTAGATATAGCAAACAGAGCAGAAGAGGGAGCAATAATTGATATAAAATTCGATTTAAAAGAACTGAATTTGAAGGTCGGGCGTTTGGGGTGGTAGCATTATACAATTGTTGCATGGATACCTATATCATTCCTGCTTTCGCAGGAATGATATAGGTATCCATGCAACAAGACCTTGCGAGCAGCCGCAGGCTGCGTGGCAATCCAGAAAATAATTAAAAAAAATTCTGATCTACAGAATTTTTTTTCTTCTTTGCTTCGTCAATTACTTACGTAATTTCCTTGCAATGATGGAAAAATCGATCCACGCAACAACGCCAACTTGATCACTTACCTAATAGGCAAAAAGTTATGAATATAGAAATTACAGAGCTTTTAGCAAAAGAACTTATTGCAGAACAATGCCCTAATTGGGCTAATTTATCAATTAAACCTGTTGAATTTAGTGGTCATGATAATAGAATCTTTCATTTAGGCGATGAAATGTTAATTAGATTACCAGGTGCAGAAAAATATGTAGATGCGGTTTCAAAAGAGTAAAAATGGTTACCAGTATTAGCTCCTAATTTGTCATTTCATATCCCTAAGCCTTTAGCTTTAGGTAAACCTTCAAAAAATTATCCTTGGAATTGGTCAATATATAAATGGATTAAAGGAGAAAGTGTAAATAGCTTGGATGCTAGCAGTTTAAATTTATCTCTAATTGCTTCTGATCTAGCAAAATTGCTAAATGAATTACATAAGATTGATATAACTGCTGGACCTATTCCAGGTACTCATAATTTTTGGCGTGGGGGTAATCTTGCAGTTTATAACCTTAAGACAAAATCAGTAATTAGAAACTTAAAAAATTTGGTTGATGCAGATAAAGCTCTATCTGTGTGGGAAAAAGCATTAAATTTTCAGTGGAATAAAAAACCTGTATGGATTCATGGTGATTTTGCAAGCGGTAATATTATTATAAAAAATGGCAAACTTGATGCAGTAATCTATTTTGGAGGTATGAGTGTTGGCGATCCTGCTTGTGATTTAGTAATAATTTGGACTTTTCTTCAAAATGAAGCAAGAAAAGTTTTTAAAGAAAAGCAATCCTTAGATGATGGTACTTGGGATAGGGCAAGAGGCTGGGCTTTGTGGCAAGCTTTAATTGCTCCACTAGATGGTCTTTATGCTGTTAAGAATTTACAAATTATTCATGATATTTTATATGAGCATGAAAAGTTATGATTGAGATAGGTATTTATTAAATACTATATCAATGAGTAATAGATATCTGCACAGTATATAATAAAGAATATTAGCATTAGTGGTGATTAGATTTTAACTAAAGTTTTGTAATGATTATAAGCTGCAAAAGAAGGATCTAAATTAGATATATAGAACAAAAATAAAATAATTTCAAAATTGTAGTTGACAGGGTTGATTATATTGCATATAACTACACCTATCCAAAGCGATCAATGAAAAAAGTCGCAGCTGTTTTTAAAAGTAAATAATTAGATATAGATAGTGACAGTAAACATGTACATATCACAAAAGTGATAATTAAACCTGTCAATTTTTAAAGTAAAACTGACAGAATCAAACTTAAGAGTTTGATCCTGGCTCAGAACGAACGCTATCGGTATGCTTAACACATGCAAGTCGGACGGACTAATTGGGGTTTGCTCCAATTGGTTAGTGGCAGACGGGTGAGTAACACGTGGGAATCTGCCCATCAGTACGGAATAACTTTTAGAAATAAAAGCTAATGCCGTATATTCTCTATGGAGGAAAGATTTATCGCTGATGGATGAGCCCGCGTCAGATTAGGTAGTTGGTGAGGTAACGGCTCACCAAGCCGACGATCTGTAGCTGGTCTGAGAGGATGATCAGCCACACTGGGACTGAGACACGGCCCAGACTCCTATGGGAGGCAGCAGTGGGGAATATTGGACAATGGGCGAAAGCCTGATCCAGCAATACCGAGTGAGTGATGAAGGCCCTAGGGTTGTAAAGCTCTTTTAGCAAGGAAGATAATGACGTTACTTGCAGAAAAAGCCCCGGCTAACTCCGTGCCAGCAGCCGCGGTAAGACGGAGGGGGCTAGCGTTGTTCGGAATTACTGGGCGTAAAGAGTGCGTAGGCGGTTTAGTAAGTTGGAAGTGAAAGCCCGGGGCTTAACCTCGGAATTGCTTTCAAAACTACTAATCTAGAGTGTAGTAGGGGATGATGGAATTCCTAGTGTAGAGGTGAAATTCTTAGATATTAGGAGGAACACCGGTGGCGAAGGCGGTCATCTGGGCTACAACTGACGCTGATGCACGAAAGCGTGGGGAGCAAACAGGATTAGATACCCTGGTAGTCCACGCCGTAAACGATGAGTGCTAGATATCGGAAGATTCTCTTTCGGTTTCGCAGCTAACGCATTAAGCACTCCGCCTGGGGAGTACGGTCGCAAGATTAAAACTCAAAGGAATTGACGGGGGCTCGCACAAGCGGTGGAGCATGCGGTTTAATTCGATGTTACGCGAAAAACCTTACCAACCCTTGACATGGTGGTTGCGGATCGCAGAGATGCTTTCCTTCAGCTCGGCTGGGCCACACACAGGTGTTGCATGGCTGTCGTCAGCTCGTGTCGTGAGATGTTGGGTTAAGTCCTGCAACGAGCGCAACCCTCATTCTTATTTGCCAGCGGGTAATGCCGGGAACTATAAGAAAACTGCCGGTGATAAGCCGGAGGAAGGTGGGGACGACGTCAAGTCATCATGGCCCTTACGGGTTGGGCTACACGCGTGCTACAATGGTGTTTACAGAGGGAAGCAAGACGGCGACGTGGAGCAAATCCCTAAAAGACATCTCAGTTCGGATTGTTCTCTGCAACTCGGGAGCATGAAGTTGGAATCGCTAGTAATCGCGGATCAGCATGCCGCGGTGAATACGTTCTCGGGCCTTGTACACACTGCCCGTCACGCCATGGGAGTTGGTTTTACCTGAAGGTGGTGAGCTAACGCAAGAGGCAGCCAACCACGGTAAAATTAGCGACTGGGGTGAAGTCGTAACAAGGTAGCCGTAGGGGAACCTGCGGCTGGATTACCTCCTTAAAGACTAAATTAGTATATTGCTTATATTTATATAAGTAATTACTCAGTCCAAATATTTACTGTCACTATCTTTAACTAATTATTTGCTTTTAAGGCTACGATTTTCTTTCCTCAATTGCCTATGTCTCTTTTCAAAAACAATACTATCTTTTCTAAAGAAAAAATTAAAGTAGTGAGTAACAAAATTTATTTGCTTATGTATTCATTAGAATTATTGTATATACTCTTTCTAAAGGTACTTTGTCCACAAATATTTTTATATTAATAATATATTTCTATTAAAATTTTGGATAGTTATTGCTATTAATGCTATTTTGTCTGATCGTTATCTACGAGAATTATTAGAATATATTTTTAATGCTCCGTATCTGCTGAAATTTATCACCTTATCAACTTTATCGGGAATAATTTATTTTATTGGTTTTAAAAGACAGCAATAAAAACCAGAGCAAATTTTTAGCAATGGGGCAATATTATTTTTAGGGGTCTTAACCACTGCTTGTGCTATTTATCAACTAGAAAAAGCATTTGATTCAGGGAGTGGACATTTTTCCATTTTATTGCTTTTATCTTTTATTGTTTATGCTATATTAGGATATTTCTCTAAATCAAATTTAATTTGGTGTGTTGCTTTAATTTCACTAGGTAGTTGGATGGGAGCAGAAACCGGGTATATGTCAGGATGGGGAGCATATTACTTAGGTATGAATTATCTATTACGTTTTATATTATTTGGAGGAATCTTAACATTTTTTGCTCTTGCACACTAGAGGAAAATAAAAAATTCAATTATTTTACTCCAGTAACTCTTGTAATTGGTTTATTATATTAATTTATTGCAATGTGGTTATTATCAATATTTGGAAATTATGACCCTGAAGATTATTACTTAAAGTCGATAAAGCTGATAGAATTATTTCATTGGTCTTTATTATTTGCCTTAATGTCCGGAGCAGCTATTTATCACGGTTTAAAATAAGATAATTCGATCACTAAAGGATTTGGAGTTACTTTTTTATTTATTAATTTATATACAAGATTTTTTGAATATTTTTGGAATACAACTCATAAATCAGTATTTTTTACAATTCTAGGAATAAGCTTTTGGTGGCTTGGAAGCAAAGCAGAGAAAATATTTGGAATCTTACTGCAAAAAATAATTAATATATCAAGTGTTGCTTTTATAAGGAACGTATGTATTCAGATAGACCTTAAAAAAACTAGCAGCAATATCTTTGTCAGCTCTTGGATGCCGAACATTTAATAACTTTTGTCATTCTGCGTCTTGTGGACTCTTTGCTTTCTTTAGCTGCAAATTATAAGAAAGTAGTTTTTAAGCTTAATTATTTTTAATTCATAAAATACTTAATAAAATATAATAAATGTCCTACAATGATATTAAAAAATATTAAGGATAAAATATATGAATTATTTAGGATATGGTGGTATTTCTCTTGGAACAATACTTGCAATAGTAATATCATTTAATGTAAATAAATCAATATTATGGGCTATCATTCATGGATTTTTTGGATGGTTTTATATTGTATATTATTTGTTATTGAAAAAATAGACTTCTTGCATAACCTCTTTCTAAAGCTGATTTGTACGTTAATGCGGTACTCACAAGGCATTGCCTGCGTGGATTAATTTCACCTCTGTCTCATCCCCGTGGCTTGACCACGGGATCCAGTTAAAAATACTAAAATTATTAGTATTTTTTATTGTTTTTATAGACCTAGTTAGCAAGTGAACTAGGTGACACAGTAAGTTTTACCGGTCCATGCAACAATACCTCCGTGCATCCTCACATATTTATATACGCTGCGGTGGCAAGTGCTTTCGTGTTGCTTTCAAATCTCTCTTTCTAATATATGTTATGCAAGAAGTCTAATAATAGGAATCATCTACGAGAATAAAAGCTTTAAGTTGCTTTAAAGAGTAAAGTTTGTTAATCTCTACAAAAACATATTTGGGATTATATGATAACTACATATTTAAAGGAAAATAATTCTATAGTAAAAAATGAAGAATATATTATTAATGAATCCACATTATGGATTGATTTATTCAATATAACAGATGAAGAAAAAGTAATAGTAAAAAATACATTAAATATAGAAATACCGACTTTAAAGGACATATCATAAATTGAGATTTCCGAGAGGTTATATGTTGAAAATGAGGCGTTATACTAACTATTACGGAACTCGTAAATAAAGAGCAAGAATTTCCTGAAACACATTCTATAGTATTTATTGTTGTATAAAGGTTGTCTTATAACAGTGCGTTACGTAGAATTGATACCCTTTAATGACTGTATAAATAAATTTGCTAAGCAGCTTCATAACAAACATAATGCCGCAAATATTTATTTATGTTACTTCGTAATATGGTAACAAGATTATCGAATATTGTACAGTCGATTAGTATGGATATTGATGATTATGGACGTTTAATACTTGATAATAACAATTAATGATTTGCGTATAGATCATACCAATGTATTAAAGAAAATAGGGCGAAAAGGTGATTTACTTTCTAAAAGTCGTGAGTGTTTATTTTCTTTAACTATGGCTATTCAATATATTTTAAAATCTCCACAAATAACTCAAAATAAAGCATCTAAGGATCTATTAGATACATTGCTTCGAAGATGTAGACTCAATAATTAATTTTCACAATTTATATCTAGTGAGATTGCAAGAACTCTAGACGCAGCACTAGGTATGATCGCTATTGAACAAAATAATATTATTAAAATTTTCTCGTTGGTTACTATATTTTTTCTCCCACCCACTTTAATAGCCAGTATTTACGGCATGAATTTTACTGTAATGCCTGAGCTTAAATCACCGTATGGTTATCCTATAACCTTATTCTTAATGCTATTATCTACAATTATTACCTATAAATATTTTAAGAAACGGAAGTGGTTGTAAGTTTTTATTGATAATAATTTGAGAGAATCTTACATAAAAATCAATTACCGTATTTTATAGTCAATTGATTTGGACTCACCTCCATCATTACTCGTCGCTTTCCTATTAGTTATAGGCTTCGCTCGTTGTATGAAAATCCAATTGAATGACTATATGACATTGACACTATCTTAAATTAATTATTACATTACCAAAAGTTAAAATTTCTTAAATTTCAATTTAATAATAATTAGGATTTGAATATGAGCGAATTAGGTTTTGAAGTAGAAAAGACAAGTTTTATAGTAAGTGTTATTGATGCTATTGGAGTATATAAAAGCAGAATTTTTATTTGACTATGAAAAGCAACAAGAAAATTTCCAGTATATTTACAATAATTTAAAGTACCTTAACCAATCAATGCCTATATAGACAGTTTGAAACAATTAGGTGCAAAGGTACAAGCGTTAAGAGCTAAATCATTAATAGAAAAGATGGAAGATCATTTTTTAGTTAAAGAGAAAATATTAAGTCCAGAAGAAATGAAAACTATTATTTTAAATCATGAATTATTAAATACATTAGCTAGTTATAATGATATGGCTAGTGCAAATGCAGTAACAAAATTATTTGAAATTGCTCGTAATTATTATGAAGATGATAAGCAAAAAGGCATAAATGAACTTGGAGCAATAAACTATACAAAAGCAACTTAGTTTTAAAGATATTGATTACGTAGTTGGTAATGAGTTAGATAAATTATGTGAGTTAATAGCAGGAAATAGTACGATTCTTACTCTTAATAATGACCAGGTTCAAAAGGTAATGATTTTTTTGATTTAGCAATATTAGCTAGGTTAGAAGAAACTCTCAAAAAATTATTCGATGATTTCACGGTAAATGATGAGCGAATAAAATTCTATAGAACACTAACAGAGGAAAATGATAAAAAATTCTTTTTTGAAAATTGGAAGTTAATAAAATGGTTTTCTGATTCTATAACTTATAAGGAACTATTGTAGTTGTTACCTAGTAAAAAATTTTTATTAGATCTCTTAAAAGATAAAAATCTATATAAACTAGCAGAAAAAATGACTATTTCTAAAAATGAGTTACTTGAAATGTCAAAAGAGGCACAAGAAAATTATTTAAAAGAAATAAAAATATATCCGGTGAGGGTACACTAATTCTAGGATCAAATATTGTTTCAAAAAATATAATAGAAAATATAAATTATAAAGGAATCACTCCTGCAATTCTTTATTGCACTCAATTTAAATTTTACGGAAGAAAATACGGATAGTAATTCAAATATAACAATATTAGGAAATACTGATCCGGAGATTTAATAAACAATATCACAAAGCTCTACAAACTCGACATTGTTGCATGAATATCCAAGTCGTCATTCCTGCGAGGTATTGTTGCGTGGACCGGTTTTAACGTCATTGCAAGGAAATTACAGAGTAATGGACGAAGTAAGCTAGTAAAAAATTTTGATTTACAGAACTTTTTTATTATTTTTTTGGATTGCCACGCAAGTACTACGACTGCTTGCAATGATGGGGTGGTATGGTATCCACACGAGCAATGCCTCTTCGCAATGACGGACAAACCGCTCCACGTCGGGCAACGTTAAGCCATTCAACAAAATCTAAATATTTCTTAGAACTATTTTACTTAATTCATAATTCAAGTGTGAGAAGTTTATCTCTTCAAATCCTTTTCTTGGAATAATAATCATTGCGAATTTTATAGCATTAAGCTTATAATCACTAACAATCATTCTAACTAGATGTCGTATACGCCTTTTAATTTTGTTGCGAACCACGGCTTGTTTATTTAGCTTTCTGCTAACTTTGATTCCTAAAAAGGTGTTATATTTTGATTCAAGGAAGGTTTTTGGAAGTTTTGTGGCTATTACCAAAATAAAATATCTCTCATGAAACTTCTTTCCAAGCTTATTTATAAGCTCAAATTCTTTTTGATTTTTTAAAGAGGTAATAGACAATTTGATAAGTCAGATTATTTTAAGCAGATAATTTATGTCTACCTTTAGCACGACGTTTTCTTAAGATTGCTCTTCCGGTTTGGGTAGCCATTCTAGCTCTAAATCCATGCCTTCTTTTTCTAACTAAATTGCTAGGTTGAAATGTACGTTTCATAATATTTATACCGAACGAAAATAAAAATTAATTGTTATAAATTATGTCATTTCGTGGCTTGACCACGGAAGCTTGTGTTCCAGTCTGTATCTTGAGATTCCGTGATCAAGCCACGGAATGACATTGTTAAATATGTGCTTTTGCTTTTTCTACGATACTTGCAAATCCGTCACTGTTATTGACGGCCAGTTCTGCCAGTACTTTACGATCTATATCAATTTCTGCTTTTTTAAGAGCTCCCATAAACTGAGAGTAAACAAACCCATGTTCTCTTACTGCTGCATTTATTCTTTGAATCCATAAGCCTCTAAAATCACGCTTGCGATTTCTACGATCTCTATAAGCATATAGGAGAGCTTTTTCTACCTTTTCAATAGCTACTCTAAAGCAGCTATTAGCTCTACCTCTATAACCTTTGGCTAATTTGAGGATTTTTTTATGTCGATTTTTGGAAATTTTTCCTGATTTTACACGCGTCATTGCTTTAGCTCCTAATTAAATTAACTTATACCGTACGGTAAAAAATATTTTTTAATGTTATATCCGTCTCGAGGACAAAGTATTGTAGTTCCTCTAAGGTTACGGATTTGAGCTTTAGTGCGACGACGCATAAAATGTTTTTTACCTGCTTGAGATGCGATAATCTTGCCGGTAGTAGTAAGTCTAAAACGCTTTTTTACAGCAGATTTTGTTTTTAATTTAGGCATGATTATTCCTTATAAATTGGTATTTACTAAGATTGCACTGTAATTAGGCATACCAAAGCCACGTACAGTATAGAAAAACAAATAATAGTTTTTTTATTAGTTATTGCAAGATTTTTTTTAAGTTTTATAAACTTGCCTTACTTAGGTTGAATAAAATCAAAGCCAAATTAATTATTGATTTTTTAAGAAAAAATTCATACCCTATATGCTATAAATTCAATCTAAAAATTTAAGTACTATGAAAAATACTAATGCTTTTGAAGCTCCTACTGATACTAACTTCAAGTTTTGTGTAAAAAGTGGAAACCAATTAAATTTCATATCCCTAAAAATAGCACCGTTACAGTAAATGCTGAAATGCTTGGTTTGCTTGAGGATAGCCCTTATATTAGATTTACATGTGATAAAAATCTAGGATCAGTAATATTAGAATCAGGAAAGAGTTATAAGCCTGTTATTATAAGTGATATGTTAGAGATGACTTTTTGAGGCAATCTATCTATTCATACGCGTCAAGTTAAGGAAAATAAGTAAGCAATTTGCAAGGAATTTGCTAATTGCAACTCTGTTAGCTAGAAAAAATGATATTTAAAAAGGGAAGTGAAGAGTATAAGTATTAGCACTGTAACGCTAAGGGACTTATAATGACAAATA
>NZ_BAABMM010000023.1:0-13480 GCF_045865205.1 Candidatus Rickettsia kedanie
TATTACTGATGAAATGATACAGCAGTATATTGATGAGCAAGAAGGTGAGCCTATTAATGATGATCGATTTCTAATCGATTCCACTTTATAACCTCTCAGCTTATAGCTGAGAGGTGTTTAGTTTATAAGTTTAGGCTTTCTCCGCTACTTATTTTCCCGTAAGTTAGACCTTCTACGTGTTTTGCTACTTCCGGTCCAAAAATTTCGGTCATTGCTTCTTCAGTTAATTTGGGATCTTCAATAGTATCATGAAGTAAAGCGGCTTGCAGCATAATAATGTTATAAAGCTTAGGTGCTTCTTCAGCTACAAATTCAGCAAGCATAATTGTTACCTCAATCGGGTGCGAATAATAAGGATCGCCTGATTGACGCATTTGAGAACCGTGATATTTACGTGCATAGTAGATACCTTTTTTGATTTCGAGGATATCTATAGGATGTTCTACTTTAGTATTTAAATATTCGAGTTTATCGAGTAATGTTTTACTATAAACACAAATTTCAAACTTTTCTTTCCAAGAGCTTATATCTTCCGTAAAAGTTATTTCTTATTTCATTATAATTTGTGGGCTATTAAAAATTATTGTTATATAACTTTAAATATTGATCCTAAAGTCAAAATGTAACTATGTCAAACCGTAATAGTTTAGAAGTACAAGAGTATGCACAATCTAGCTCCTTAAATAATACTAATCTAATTGCATCACAGGGTGAGTTAATACTAACTGTTGCAAATTTATTGTTCAAAGACTCGAATATCAATAATAATAATCAGAATATACAAAGAGATAATAATATATCTTATGAGAATAATATTACCGAGTCTGAAAATCAGGATGCAAGTTGCGGTATATGTAAATGTCTTGGAGTTGTAGCTACTGTTTGCTGTAATGTGTACGTATTGTTATTTGAATAGATGTCTTTCTAAATTTCGCTTTGAGAGGTGATTTATATGTTGATCCGGTACTCACATAGTATTGTTGCATGGCTCGATTTCACTTCTGTCATCCCGTGGCTTGACCACGTGATCTAGTTAAAAATACTAAAATTATTAGTATTTTTTATTGTTTTTATGGACCTAGTTAGCAAGCCATGGGGTGACACAGTGGGTTTTATCGGTCCACGCAACAATGCCTACTCGCCTGCTCACGTATTTCTACGTACGTTGCCGGTGGCAAGCACTTCCATGTCTCCTTTAAATTCCTCTCTATAAGTTGGTTTGGAAAGACACCTCATAAACAATTATACTAAAAAAATATGAGCAAGGTTTAAGAAAGTTAGGAAACCTAGAGCATCGGTTATGGTTGTTAGAAATACGCCGGAGCCTGCAGCGGGGTCTATATCAAAATAATGCAGTATTATAGGAATAGCAGAGCCGAATAATCCAGCTGCTAAAAAATTTAAAATAACTGCAATAGCAAAAATAACGCTAAGATTTAAGTCAAGCAACATCACAAAACTAAGTCCTGCTCCGATAATGGCAAGTACAAAACCGTTAAAAGCCGATACTGCTATTTCTTTTAATATAACTTTATTGACAGTATTATAATGAATATCTTTATTAGCAAGGGCTCTAACCGTAACGGTCATGGCTTGTGTTCCGGCATTTCCACCCATTGAAGCTACGATAGGCATAGTAGCTGCAAGCGTTACAAGTTTTGTAATAGTATCGTTAAAATGGTTAATGATAAGTGAAGTCATGCAGGCAGTGATTAGATTAACAAAGAGCCAAGGAAAACGATGTTTAACGGTATAAAATACATTGAAGAAAGTATCTTGAGTGTGTACTCCACTTAATGATAATATATCTTTTTCGGCTTGTTCTTCGATAATATAAATTATATTATCGATTGATACGCTACCTACTAACTTGCCGCTTTTATTTACTACCGGTACAATAGTTAAAGCATATTGTCTAAAAATGAAGCTTAATTCATTTAAGTCGGTAAAAGCATCTGCAAGCTTAAAATCTTTGCTCATCAAATCTTTTATTAATTCATTTTTTTTGCCTTTAATTAGCGTGCTAAGAGAAATAATACCGATGGGGCGTAATGTATTATCCGTAACGATTGCAGCATAAAAGTCATGTTTTACGTTCTTGATAAAATTTAATGATTCCTCAACCGTCCAGCCTTCTTGAAGATTAATAAAATCTCGCTCAATTACCCTACCTACCGTATTTTCGGGATATGTACAACCTACGGTAATTTGGTGTTTTTTTTCTTTAGTAAGATTACTTAGGATAAGGTCTTTTATATCATCGTCTAGATCGATTATTACTTCAATAGCATCTTCTATAACTAGCTTATTGATTAATTCTGCAGATTTTTTTATGCCTAAAGTTTCTATGATTAAAGGCTTGCTATAAGCATTTAACGATACTAACGTTTCAGGCTTCATTTCATCCTGTAATAAAGGAATAATTATTTTATATGTTTTATTGTTAAGATTATCTAAGAAATCCGCTAAATCGGCATAATGAAGCTTGGCCAGCCTGCTTGCAGCAGCGTCATAATTGTGATCTTCAATCAGATCATTAATTTGATCAAAAATCTCGGCAAATTGATCATGATGATCAGGTAAGATGCTTTTAAATATATTGAAATTAGGCATGGCCTATTTACCTAATAGTTTATTATATATACTAAGATAGAACTTCAAAAATTGGCTACGTCATCCTACAAGAGCATAGGTAGCCACGTGTTAAGTATACGCTCCGCTCCTCACCTTGTGGATTCATTGCTCTTTTTGAAGTTGTGTCGAAGTATGACAACTCTTCATTTTGCTTCGGAGTATACTTAGTATAATGATTTAAAGCTGGTTAGCTAGGCTTGGCACAGAATTGTGTACAATTTGCTAATCAATATAAATCATAGAGTACAAATAAGCAATAGTTTTTATTTCAACTCCTTTTCATGTAATTAGCACCAACATTTGCTAACAAGAAGAACTTAGGAGTAAATATAAAATCTGAAGTGTTAAAATAGAAAAAATTTGGCTTTGTGAAAAACCGGGGAATGGTGCGGTCGAGAAGACTTGAACTTCCAATCTTTTTACAGAACAGCACCCTCAATGCTGCGCGTCTACCAATTTCGCCACGACCGCTTAAGTTTTACTCTATAGCAGATTATGAGTAAAATATCAATAGAGTTCTTTTGATGTCATTTCCGCTTTTCTATGTTATTCCTGTGTGGATCAATTTCACCTCTGTCATCCCCGTGGCTTGACCACAGGATCCAGTTCAAGATACTAAATTTATTAGTATCTTTATTGTTTTTATAGACCCCGTGGTCAAGCCACGGGGTGACAGTTAGTTACGACAAACTCGTAACAAAACTAGGTATAATCGATTGCTTAACAGCAGCTTTTGTTAAACTATCCAGTTTTTCCTCAATATTATCAAAATTACTATGATATTCTCTAGAATTTCCGGTTAACACTAGGGCAGAGTCTATACCAAGACGATTTGCTGCAAGTATATCGGTGTAAAAAGTATCCCCAATCATTAACATACGATTCTTAGGGGTATTATGACATTCTTTTAAAATCTTGCTATATATGTCTTCATATGGCTTACCGCTATAAATTACTTTGCCGCCAAGCTGCTTTATTTTTTCGGCATAATAACCGCTACAATATCTATAAACACCGTGCTGATTTATTCCAAGATCAGGATTAGCACAAATATTGACCATTTTACGTTGTACAACAATTTTAAATAACTCATCGAATTCATTCAAATCTAAATTTTTGCTTTCGTCTCTGTAAATAGTCATTAAGAAAATATTAGCTTGGTTAATATCATCAGTAATAGGACATTGAATTCCATTTATTATATCATTGTCTAAATGTCCTAGGTGAGATATTACCGGCTTTTCAATACCGAAGCGTTCTTTGCTTTCTAGGATCATTTGCACAGCTATTTCACCTGAGCTAATAATCATTTCAGGTAACACGTTTACTCCCCAAGATTTAATTGTTGGATGCAGCGAAAAAATATTTCGTGGAGCATTAGTAACAAAATAGACTTTTTTCCGTTTAATAATTTTATTAATATTTTCTACGACGCCTGGGTAAGTATGCCCTCCTTCGATTATTACACCCCAAAGATCAAATAAAAACACGTCATAATCATCTATCACGTCGAAAATATTGTTTAACTTTAATATATTCATTGTTATCTCACTAATTTGGTATTGTCATATCGTCATTGCGAGGAAATTGCATAGCAATTGACGAAGCAATCCAGTTAAAAATGCATAGCTGTTACTGGATTGTCGCGTCGCTTCGCTCCTCGCAATGACGTAAACTTTTTAAATCAAGAAACTTTACTATTCTAATAAGTTACGTTATAGTTATTTTTATTGTTTCTAGCAACAAATAAATATCGTGTCGGATTATGTCGGAAATTGAAGAAAAATTTAACGAATCATCATATGGTGCTGATTCTATAAAGGTTTTAAAAGGTCTTGAAGCTGTAAGAAAAAGACCGGGAATGTATATCGGGGACGTTGGAGATGGGTCCGGTCTACATCATATGATTTATGAAGTAGTCGACAACGCTATCGACGAGTCGCTTGCCGGTTATTGTGATCTAGTAAGAGTAACATTAAATAAAAACGGTTCGGTAACCGTATCTGATAACGGGCGAGGTATCCCCGTTGAAATTCATGAAGAAGAAGGAATATCGGCAGCTGAAGTTATTATGACGCAACTTCACGCCGGCGGTAAGTTTGATCAGAACTCTTACAAGGTTTCAGGCGGTTTGCACGGTGTTGGAGTATCGGTTGTGAATGCGCTTTCAGAGTGGCTTGAATTACGTATTTGGCGTAATAATAAGGAATATTTGATTAGATTTAATAATGGTATAACAGAAGCTCCACTTGCGGTTGTCAAAGAAAATATTGATAAAAAAGGTACAGAAGTGACTTTTTTTCCGTCTGTAGAAACATTTACTAATATAGAATTTGATTTAGGTACTATAGAGCATCGTCTTCGTGAGCTTGCTTTTTTAAATTCAGGCGTAAAGATTTTACTCGTCGATAATCGCTTTGAAGAAGTTAAAGCAGTAGAGTTTTATTATACGGGCGGTATAGAAGCTTATATAAAATATATAGATAGAGCTAAACACGCCATTCATCCATGTATAGTAGTTAATACAGAGAATGCTGACTCCGGTATAAGCCTTGAGCTTGCGATGCACTGGAACGATTCTTATCATGAGAATATCCTGTGTTTCACTAACAATATTAGGCAGCGTGACGGCGGAACTCATCTTAGTGCTTTCAAATCAGCAATAACACGTGTTATTACCTCGTACCTTGATACTACGGGTCTTAATAAAAAATCTAAAAATGACTTTAGCGGTGAGGATACTAGAGAAGGCTTATGTTGTGTACTTTCCGTTAAAGTTCCTGATCCTAAATTTTCCTCTCAAACGAAAGATAAGCTAGTAAGCTCCGAAGTGCGACCGGTTGTTGAAAATGCTGTTTATACAAAGGTTCTTGAGTGGTTTGAAGAGCATCCGGCGGAATCAAAGGCAATTATAGCTAAGATTATGGAAGCAGCTAATGCTCGTGAAGCTGCTAGAAAAGCGAGGGAGCTAACTCGAAGAAAATCAGCCTTAGAAGTCTCGAACTTACCCGGTAAGCTTGCCGATTGCCATGCAAAAGATCCGGCAATTTCAGAATTGTTTATTGTTGAGGGAGACTCTGCGGGCGGTACTGCAAAACAGGGTAGGGATAGCAAAATTCAGGCTATATTGCCTTTGCGTGGTAAAATTTTGAATGTTGAGCGTGCAAGATTTGATAAAATGCTCGGTTCGGACCAAATTGGTACGTTAATTACAGCTCTTGGGATTAGTGTTGAACGAGAATTTTCCTTAGAAAAGCTTAGATACCATAAAGTTATTATTATGACCGATGCTGATGTTGACGGCTCGCACATTAGAACTTTATTGCTCACGTTTTTCTATCGTCATATGCCTGAGCTAATAAATAAAGGTTATCTATATATAGCACAGCCACCGCTTTATAAGGTAAAAAAGGGTGCAGCTGAGCTTTATTTAAAGAATGAGCAAGCTTTGCAGGATTATTTGATAAAATCAACTATCAATGATGCAACCTTAACTCTAGACGGTAAAGAGCAGTTAGTAGGTGATAATTTAGAAGAGCTAATTAATAAAGTAGTTAAGTTTAACAGCTTGCTTGACCATGCTAGCAAAAAATTTAATCGCTCAATTACTGAAATTCTTGCGATTAATGACTTACTTAATAACAAAATATTTGAAGCTGAAAGTGACTTAAGACTCGAAAAAGCTTTAGATGTTTTAAATAGCTTAGAAGACTCACCTGATAAAACTAATTGGGCAATTTTAAAACATGAAAATAAAATAGAGTTCTTCCGTTTTAGTAGGGGTTTAAAAGAAAGTAAAATATTGTTGAAAGAGCAGTTGGAATCATTTGAGTTTGTACAAATATCAAAGCTTGCTTTAACGATTTTTGATATATTCAGTAAGCAATTAAAGCTTATAGTAAAAAGTCAGGAATGCGGTATTTTAACAGCAAGCCAGTTATTAAATACTATTATAGAATGTGGGAAAAAAGGGATAAACATCCAGCGTTTTAAGGGTCTTGGTGAGATGAATTCCGACCAATTATGGGAAACTACTCTTGATCCTGCAAAAAGAACTTTGCTTCAGGTAAGAGTTGCGGAGGTCGATGAAGCGGAAGGCATTTTCTCTACTTTAATGGGTGATGTTGTTGAACCTCGTAGATTATTTATCCAAGCGAATGCGTTGAATGTCGTGAATTTGGATGTATAGTACAGCGTCATCTCAATCACTTGATACAAGCGAATTTTGTGGGTATAGCCTGGTGCTCACATACTTTTGGTACGCTGTGCAGGCTATCCCTTAAATTCATCTTGTCTGAAGTGATTGATATTTAGCTGTATCTTTTGAAGATAATCGTGGTCATCCCGTGGCTTGTTAATGTCATTCCCGCTTTCGCGGGAATGACATTAAGAACGGTAAGAATGACATAACAAAAACTTATGCAAAAATTAATTATTCATGGCGGTAAACCTCTGAAAGGTAGTATTAATATTAGTGGTGCTAAAAATGCCGTGTTACCTATTATGGCGGCGTCTATTCTTACCGATAAACTGCATATTACTAATGTTCCAAAATTAACGGATGTTAGTACTATGAAAGATTTGCTCCGAAGTCACGGGGCAGGTATCGAAATAATAGAATACACGGATGAATTTGAGCTTATAATTAATACCGGCAATATAAATAACTTTACTGCAGATTATGAAATAGTTCGTAAAATGAGAGCATCGCTTTGGGTGCTTGGTCCTTTGCTTACTAAATACGGTAAAGCAAAAGTATCGCTCCCGGGTGGTTGTGCTATTGGAGCAAGGCAAGTAGATTTGCATATTGCCGTATTAAAAGCTATGGGAGCTACGATTGAAATAGAAGACGGTTATATTAATGCTTCAAGTAAAGGACGCTTAAAAGGTACTCATTTTGTTTTTGATAAAGTTTCCGTAGGTGCTACGATTAATGCAATACTTGCAGCTGTTTTAGCAGAGGGGGAAACTGTGCTTTTTAATTGCGGCCTGGAGCCGGAGATAGTTGATTTATGTAATTGCCTTATCAAAATGGGAGCCGATATTGCAGGTGTCGGTACTAGTGAAATAACGATTAATGGTAAAGATTCTTTAAATAAAACGAGCTATAAAGTACTTGCTGACCGTATTGAAGCCGGTACTTATATGTTTGCGGCAGCTATTACTAAAGGTGATGTAAAAATTTGTGGGATTGATTACCATATTATAGAAAATATAGCTTTAAAACTTATTGAAACTGGTATAAAAGTTGTGCCGATCAATAACGGAGTTCAAGTAACTTATGAAGGGAAGTTAAATTCAGTTGATTTAGCAACTAATCCCTATCCTGGCTTTGCTACTGATTTGCAAGCACAATTTATGAGTCTTATGACGCTTAGTAGCGGTGTTTCAATGATTACCGAGAATATTTTTGAAAATCGTTTCATGCATGTCCATGAATTATGTAGAATGGGAGCAGATATAGTAGTACGAAGTAATACGGCGGTCGTTCGAGGTGTAGAAATGTTAAAAGGAGCAGAAGTTATGGCAAGCGACCTTAGAGCTTCGGTATCGCTAGTACTCGCAGGGCTCAGTACTAATAGCAAAACCGTATTACACCGAATATATCACTTGGATCGTGGCTTTCAAGATTTAGAAAAAAAATTAAGTAATTGCGGTGCGGATATAAAAAGGGTATAATACACGCGATGAACTTCAAAGATTGGCTAAGTGTTCTACAAGAGATGCGGTACTCACGTATTAAGTATACGTTGTGCTCCTCGCCTTGTGAACTCCTTACTCTTTTTGAAGTTGATCTTCGTATACTCATTTCCTATTTATTTATAGTATACTATTTTTAACGGAGAAAATTATGGCAAGAATTACAGCAGAAGATTGTAATAAAATTATACCGGATAGGTTCCGTCTTGTTGTACTAGCAACAAGATATGCTAAATTATTAAATTATAAAGTAGAAACTAATCAAATCAAAAAAGAAAAACGTGATAAGCCTCCTGTTATCTCATTACGTAGAATTGCTGCCGGAAAATTATCGGTAGAACAGTTAGAGCAAGACTTAATAAATAGTCTGCGTACAAACACTACGATAGAGCCGCTTGTTAATCAAGATGAATCAGAGGATATAAAAGAAGAATTTGAGTACTTATCTGAAGTTTGTATAACGGAAGATTATTCTGATTTAGATGATCAAATCTTTATTGATGAGAATGGCAAAGATTATGATACCGATAAGTAAATGCTTATCGGTGTCGGTACTGATATAGTACAAATTCTTAGAATCAAAAAAATATTACATTTATATCCGGAACTTTTTGCTAAAAGAATTCTAGCCTCAAAAGAATTAAGACAGTTTGCTTTATTAGATAAAACAAGTCATGCTACTTTTTTAGCAAAACGTTTTGCTGCTAAAGAAGCTGTTAGTAAAGCTTTTGGCGTTGGTATTGGTCAAGGCATAAACTTTAAAGACATTACTATACTCAATGATGATTTAGGTAAGCCTATAGTAGAAGTTAGTGCAAGCTATACAAAAAAATACTCTTCTTTTAATATTCACCTTTCTCTTTCTGATGATTATCCTGTATGCGTGGCGTTTGCCATAGTTGAGAGTAGTTGTTAGGTGTCATTCTTGGGTAGTACCGATCTGTTATTGAGAGTAGGCATAGACGTTGTTGCATGGTTCAAAAAATCTACCCGATGTCATTCCCGCAAAGGCGGGAATCCAAAAAATAACCTTAATTTATATTTAATAAAATAAATCTATAAAAACAAGTTTTTTATAGATTTTACTGGATTCCAGCTTGCGCGGGAATGATATCGACAAGCCATGCAGGCAATTCTGCTTTTAGCTAGAAATGATATTCAATAAATTACGATCCGGCTTTGCTATCTGCCTTAGGTAACATGATTTTCAAATCGGCTTTAGCTTCTAAATCAGAAATATATTTCTTTAGTACTTCTGCAGCTAATATATTATCAATAGTTACTTTTGCTTCTTCTTTTGTTGGAATAGGCACAGGTTTTTTCTCAAGCACTTTGATAATATGCCAACCGAAATCGGTTTTTACAGGAGTTGAAACTTCATTTACTTTTAAAGCAAAAGCTTTCTTCTCAAATTCCGGTACTAACTGTCCAGGTTGATTTAATAGAATGTAACCTATAACTCCGCCGTTTGAAGCTGAAGCTTTATCAAGAGATGACTCTTCTGCAAGCTTAGTGAAATTTCCGCCTTTGCTTAATTTGGTCTTTATATCATTAGCTTCTTTTTGAGATTTAACTAAAATATGAGCAACTTTTATTTGCTCTTTACCTTTAAGGTTACCGACATATTTATTATATTCGTCATCAAACATCTTATCTGTAATATTAGATTTTATGTAATTTGCTAGTAATTCTTGCTGAGCTAATTGATTTTTTGCATTTTCAAGTTTTTCTTGGAATGCTTGAGATGAAGTAATATTTGACTTAGCAACTTCTTCTTTTAACAAAAGATTATTAACATAAACTTTTATTAATTTTTCCTGATCTTGCGGTGGAAAATCATTAAAATTTTTGATTGTTTCACCTGATTGAAGATTAAGCTGAGGCTTAAATTCTTTCATAATTTGCGATTCTTTTACTGCACCGCCTTTATAGGTAGCAACTACTTTGTCTGTATCGGCAAAAGCAATACCGGAAAGCATGCTAACTGATAAAAATATAACAGATAATTTTTTCATTTATGACTCATAATTGTGTTAAACATAAGCTTAAATTTTATAAAAATAATATATAACCGTCAACAGCTATTTGAGAATATTTTATTTATTAATAATAATTTACAAAAATTATGTAGTAAATTTATATAGCACTATTAACAAAAATCGCCTATATTTTAAAATAACATAGTACTGGACACTTCTTTATTCTTGATTCTTTATTCGTAGGAATGACATCGATTCAGTACTATAAATTTTAAATGCAAAATATTATTTTAGTACTTTAATGCTTTCGATTTTAAAAAAACTTTTCGGTACTGCAAATGATCGTACTGTAAAAAAACTATTTTCTGAAATTACAAAAATTAACTCGTTTGAGCCTGCGATGCAAAAATTATCAGATGAGGAGTTAAAGAATAAAACTGTAGAGTTTAAAGAAAAGCTTAAAAACGGAGCTACTTTAGACGAGATAGTATATGAGGCATTTGCGGTAGTTAGGGAAGCGGCTAGAAGAGTTTACGGTATGCGTCATTTTGATGTTCAGCTTATAGGGGGGCTTATATTACACCGAGGCATGATTACCGAAATGCGTACCGGTGAGGGTAAGACCTTAGTTGCAACGCTTCCTGCTTACTTAAATGCTTTAACCGGAAAAGGCGTACATGTTGTAACCGTGAATGATTATTTGGCAAGCCGTGATTCTGCTTCCATGGGTAAAATTTACAATTTTTTAGGTTTATCAGTTGGATGTATTGTTGCCGGTATGCCTGATGAAGCAAAAAGAGCCGCCTATAATGCCGATATTACTCATGCAACAAATAATGAACTCGGTTTCGATTATTTGAGAGATCACATGAAGTATAGCTTGCAGGAGCGGGTACTTCGTCCTTTTAATTTTGCTATCATTGATGAGGTTGATTCGATTTTGATAGATGAAGCAAGAACGCCGCTTGTTATTTCAGGTCCGGTTAATGATAATTCAGAATTATACGGTAAAATTGATAAAATTGTACGTCTGCTTAATATAAGTGATTTTGAAAAAGACGAAAAATTAAAAACTATTAACCTAACGGAAACAGGCATTACACATATAGAATCGCTTTTAAGTAAAGAGGGTATTATAAAACCTGATACCGGTTTATATGATTTTGAGAATTTAACTTTAGTACATTACGTTAACCAAGCCTTAAGAGCTCATAATATGTTTACTGTTGATGTAGATTATTTGGTGCATGAAGGTAAAGTAATGATTATAGACGAATTTACCGGTCGTGTAATAGAAGGACGTAGATATTCAGAAGGGTTACATCAAGCATTAGAAGCAAAAGAAAATGTGAAAATTCAAAATGAGAATCAAACTTTAGCATCTATTACTTTCCAAAATTATTTTCGTAATTATCCTAAATTATCGGGTATGACAGGTACGGCTATGACCGAAGCACCGGAATTAAAAGATATATATAATCTCGATGTGGTTGCAGTCCCAACCCATAATAAAGTTACAAGGCTTGATCTTGATGACGAAATTTACGGCAGTAAAAAAGAAAAATATGATGCTATCTTAAAGCGGATTAAGGATTGTTACGATCGTGGTCAGCCTATACTTGTCGGTACGCTAAGCATAGAAAAGTCAGAAGAACTTTCAAGCGTTTTAAATAAAGAAAAAATCCCTCATAAAGTATTAAATGCTAAGTTCCATGAACAGGAAGCCTGTATTATTGCTCAAGCCGGTAGGTTTAAAGCTGTAACGATTGCAACCAATATGGCAGGACGAGGCACTGATATTATGCTTGGCGGTAATCCTGAAATGTTAATAGAGCATCTGGATAAAGATCATAATTATGAAGCTAAAACAGCTGAAATAAAAGCTCAAATTGCCGAAGAAAAAAAGCAGGTTATTGAAGCGGGTGGGTTATTTGTGATAGGTACGGAAAGGCATGAAAGCCGTAGGATAGATAATCAGCTAAGAGGAAGATCGGGTAGACAGGGTGATCCAGGAAACACTCAGTTTTTCCTATCGCTTGATGATGATTTAATGCGTATTTTTGCATCAGATCGTATATCAGGAGTCCTTAGAACACTTGGATTGAAAGACGGAGAGGCTATCCACCATCCGATGATTAGTCGTTCACTTGAGAAAGCCCAGCAAAAAGTAGAAGGACATAACTACGAGATGCGTAAAAATTTATTACGTTTTGATGATGTAATGAATGACCAACGTAGGATAATATATGAGCAACGTACTGAAATTATTAAATCTAAAGATAGTCACGGTTTCTTAAATAGTACTACTGAGGAACTCGCTAAAAAGATAGTATTAACTTTTATGCCGGTAGGCTCTTATAGAGAAGATTGGGATATAGAAAATTTAAGCGTAGAATTACATCGTGTCTTTTCTATAAAATTTGATCATAATTTAGTAAGTAAAAGTGATGTAACGGAAGCAGAAATCACAAAGATTGTTATACAAATGGCTCATGATATATATAAGTCAAAAGAAGAAGCCTATAGTAGCGAGTTAATGCATAATGCCGTGAAATATATTTTACTAACTACTCTTGATCAAGTTTGGAAAGATCATTTATATAGCTTAGATCATTTAAGACAAGGCATATCTCTTCGCGCTTATGCTCAAAAAGACCCTCTTAGTGAGTATAAAAGAGAAGCATTTAACTTATTTGAGCAGATGCTTAATAATTTAAAAGAATTATTTATTCAAACGGTGTATCACTTCCATATCGACTTAAAACATGTTCAAAAAGAAGATGTTTCGCTTGAGCATAAAAAACTTCAGAACAATATGCGTGAGAGTCGTGAAGATCCAGCATTTAGTAAATATAATGCAGGAAGTAGCCTTGAGACTAACCTTAAAACTGTCGTATCACGCATTGCCCCAAAAGATAGAAACCCTGATGATCCTACTAGTTGGGGTAGGGTATCCCGTAATGAGCTATGCCCGTGCGGTTCAGGTAAGAAATACAAATATTGTCATGGTGCACATTAGTAGATGAAAAGGCGGTAAAATCGGCACTGTTACAAATAGTTATTGTGAGTTTATTTTGTGAAGGTTTACAAAGTAGTATATGTTATGTATTAAAATGCTAATAGATTTTCAGTAATAATTCTCATTTCGCCTTGAATGCCTTGAGCGT
>NZ_BAABMM010000024.1:0-14484 GCF_045865205.1 Candidatus Rickettsia kedanie
ATTATGGAAATACGCTCAAGGCATTCAAGGCGAAATGAGAATTATTACTGAAAATCTATTAGCATTTTAATACATAACATATACTACTTTGTAAACCTTCACAAAATAAACTCACAATAACTATTTGCAACAGTGCCTGCATTATTTCCAGCATCTTCAAATAATGCAATAAAAGTTGCTGCATGGTTAGTGAAAGAAAGAAAAGCGAATGTTAATATGCATAGTAATATTTTTAAGGACACTCCTTTAAATACGGCTGCACGTTATGGACATTATGAAGTGGCAGAATATCTAATAGCAAAAGGAACTACAGCAAACGGTTACGAGGGAGCTTTGCTAGGACCGCCTTTATATGAAGCTGTAAGCGGTAAGTACTTGAATGTAGCAAAACTATTACTTGAGAAATGAGCTGCGGTTGATCAAAGAAAATCCGGAGAAACACCTTTACATGCGGTTGCTAAAAACGTTCGATATACTTCTAAAAATATTACGGATGATGAAATATATAAACTGTTATTATCATATGGTGCCGATATTAATGCAAAAGTAGAATTTAGAGGAGTAGGGTTTAGTATATATGACGGAAAAACGATATCAGAAATAGCAGAATTTAAAGTAGAGTTAGCCGGTGAAGGTGAATAATAACGGAAGAATAATCATTTTCTGAGATATTACTAGACGGTAGTTATTGACAAGTTTAAGAAAAAGTTTTATATTCTTCACAAGTTTAAGAAAAAGTTAATAGTGTATGTCTAAAGCTAAAGCAAAAACCGCTTCCAAAAACAACCCAACTTCTAGGGAACAGGCTAAAGAATATTTGCATAACGGTCAGAAAATCAAACCGGTAAAGCTTATTGCTGCTCACAATTCCTTTCTAGCTGCTGAATATGAATCTTCCGGGGAGTTAGTCGTAGGAAGTAACGATCAACCATTACCTTGGGGACTAGTTAAAAGCTTATCTTAATTACTTATAAACAATATATCTTCTATATAATCGGGGATGTAGCTCAGGGGTAGAGCATCTGCTTTGCACGCAGAGGGTCAAGGGTTCGATTCCCTTCATCTCCACCAGTTCCTATAAGGGTTTTAGAGATTTTGGAAATTTAGCAAAAACTTTGAATGTTCTTTTTATGTTCCAAAATGTCTAATTTTTGTATTAAATCTCTTTTAAATTCCGAATTTTAAATATCATCAAAAAAACTAACTTTGTATACTTCTTAAAACAATCTCAATTCCTTTATTTATACTTTTAATTAAATTTCTACTACATTTTTAAAACTCCTGATTATTTCGTCTATAGCTCATTTTTAACGAAATATTAAAATTTATTCTTAATATACTAACTTTTGGTAGCAAAATTAGTTCTACGCTTACTTGCCTTATTCTAGAGAGTTCTTTTATACAAAGTGATGGATTAAAATTAATTGCAGAATTTTTACAACAAAACTCTAAGCTTATTTCACTTGATTTAAGCAGCAATCATTATTTATATCCTAGAGCAATTGAACCGATTGGTAAAGCTTTAGAATTTAATGATACATTAAAGTATCTTAGTGAGTATGTCGAGCATGATAGGTTTATTGGTGTTACCATGCCGACTTTACATAAAATAGATAAAAGTTATTATAATTTAGATGTGGGGTATTTAAGCAGGCTTATTACTTCAGAATTTAATGAAGAAAGATTTTTAGCGTTAGCTATTTTGATTATGCAATATCAGAAAGCACAAGATAAAGAGTTTTTTATAATTTTTATTTAAACAATATAAAATACGTAAATAATTGGAATTTAGTGGATGCATCAGCTCATCACGTTGTAGGAGCTTATTGACGGTATAAAGAAAAGGATTATCTTTTTACATTCACAAAATCGGAAATTCTTTGGGAGAGATGAATAGCTATGGTTGCTACTTGGTATTTTATTAAAAATAATCAATTAGATACAACTTTTGAAAATAAAATACTCTTAAACGATAAACATGATTTAATGCATAAAGCAATAGGTTGGATGCTACGTGCAGCAGGAAAAAAAAGATGAAAAACAGTTAATAGATTTTTTGGATCGTTATATATCACAAATGCCAAGAACCGCAGTTCGTTATGCAATAGAGAAATTTCCTGCAGAGGTGCGTAAGAATATTTTACAAAAAAAATAACTTATGCTAATATCCTATTTTAATTTATTATAGGTGCTATTATGCTAAAAACTTTATTAGTTGGTTTTATAACTTTAATTTGTGCAGTAAGCTATGCTGATAACCAAGCAGCTCAAAATCCTAATTCTACAAATTCTTCTTCTGATCAGCCCGGTGATCTATTACCTGCAGAAGCAGCCGTGAACTTTGTACAGCCTTGGGCAAGACCTACAACAAATGTGCAAGGTAAAGTTAGCAATTCTGCTATGTATTTTACATTAATAAATAGTAGAAGTAAGAGTTATAATTTAGTGAATATATCTTCAGATAAGATAAGTGGAATAGAAATTCATCAAACAATTAATGATCAAGGGGTTAGTAAAATGGTAAAAGTCGATTATCCATTTTCAATTGCAGGTAATATTAACGTTGATTTTAAGCCTGGGGGCATGCATATTATGCTTTATGACCCAAAAGTAGATTTAAATGTAGGAGATGAGTTTAAAATAACTTTTTTCTTTGATGACAATACACGAAAAATAGTGGATGTTAAAGTAGCAAATGACAATCCTTATAATAAAACAGGGCATTAAATGTCATACCGCGAGCTTGTAGCGGTATCTCAGAATACAGCCTGTGATACAAGATCCTGTGGTCAAGCCATGGGATGACAAATGCACAATATACATGACCCTAGAAATTACCAGAAGTGAGTTAATTAAATCTAAACTTATAGATGTTCCTGAACGCTGCGGGGTTTATCGAATGTTTGAAGTTAACAAACAGGTTATCTATGTCGGTAAAGCTAAAAATTTAAAGAAACGTCTTACTAATTACATTAAAAGCGATTTAGATAATAAGACGCTTCGGATGATTGCAAATACTTGTTTTTTAGAGTACAGCATTACTAATTCCGAAGTTGAGGCACTACTTTTAGAAGCCCAGCTAATCAAAAAATTTCAGCCGAAATTTAATATTCTGCTTAAGGACGACAAATCTTTTCCTTTCATTAAGTTACGTTTAGATCATGATTTCCCGCAATTGCTAAAATATCGCGGTAAGATTCTAAATGATGGAAAATTTTTTGGTCCTTTTGCTTCCGCCACGGAAGTTAACACTACTTTAACGGAATTGCAAAAAATCTTTAAATTACGTTCCTGCACGGATAATTACTTTAATTCACGTACTCGTCCTTGTCTGCAATATGAAATAAAATGTTGTTATGCTCCTTGTGTCGGTAAAATAAATAAGGAGGACTATATGGACTTAGTAGCTCAGGTTAAAGATTTCTTACAAGGTCGTACTAAAGCACTCCAAGAGAACCTATCTAAAAAGATGGAAGAGCTAAGTAGTCAGATGCGTTTTGAAGAGGCGGCAGAAATTAGAGACCGTATTAAGGCACTTAGTTATGTGCAGCTTAAGGCAGGTGTTGCAGATATTGTTAAAGATACAGATATAATCGCTATTGTAGAAAAGAACGGACATTATTGCGTAGAAGTGTTTTTATATAGGGCAGGGCAAGCATGCGGTAATATTCCTTATTTTCCTACTTCTACTGAAAATAGTACCAAAGAAGAAGTATTAGAATATTTTTTATTACAATTTTATCAAAAACAACAAGTGCCTGCGGAAATTATCATTAATCATGGCATTAATGATAGAGAGAATGTGATAGAGGCGATTAAGAAAATCAATAATATTACTAAACTCAATATTATAATACCTATTAGTGGAGGTAAAGCCAAGCTAGTTCAGAATGCCGCAATAAATGCTTTATTCTCTCTAGAGCAATATTTGAAGAAATTTGCAAAAAATCAAGAGATTATGCTTGAAATCAAAGAGCTATTTGGTCTTCCTGAAATTCCTGAAAGAATTGAGATTTATGATAATAGCCATATTCAAGGTAAGTTTGCCGTCGGCGTTTTGGTAGTTGCTGGTAAAGCCGGTTTTGATAAAAAGGAATATCGGGTTTTCTCATTATCGTCCCGCGACTCTTCATTATTATCTCACGCCTCCCCATTGTCATCCTGCGACTTGATCGCGGGATCCAGTACATTAACAAACCCTATGGATACCGTGGACAAGCCACGGGATGACACCAGAAGTACGCATAATGATGCTGTAGGTGACGATTATGAAATGCTCAGGCAAGTTTTAATACGAAGATTAACTAGACTGAAGAATGAGCAGCATAAATTGCCAAGCTTGATGATTATAGATGGTGGCAAAGGGCATTTAGGTATTGTTAAAGAGGTAATGGATAAATTTGAAATGAATATTCCTTTTGTTTGTATGTCAAAAGGAGTAGATAGAAATGCCGGCATTGAGCAATTTCATATGACAGGTAAAGAAGTATTTACTCTGGATACAAATTTGCCGATTATGAAATATTTACAAATCTTGCGGGATGAGGCACATAATTTTGCCATAAAGAATCATAGACTAGGTAGATCACGTGCTATAAAAATATCAAGCCTTGATAACATAGAGGGCGTAGGTGAAACTCGTAAAAAAGCATTGCTGCACTATTTCGGTTCTTATAAAGCAGTATGTGATGCAACAATAGATGAGCTTACTAAAGTAAACGGTATTAACAAGTCACTTGCCGAGCTGATTTTTAGAACGTTGCATAAGAGCTGAGGAATAATTACTCATAATGTCCCCACATGCTAAGTATTTTTATAATTTTTTTGATCCTCTAATATTTCATAAACCAGTCTATGTTGTAAATTAATTCTTATAGAACGTTTACCAACTAAATTACGATAAAGTTTTTTACTATTTAATGGTGTTGAATTTATTGTTAAGAATTTACATAAATTTTCTGCTTTATCGGCTAATTTAACTGCTTTTAAATTTTGTATATCTTCAATTGCTTTTTTTGTGTACAGTATAGTATATATCATTTCCACGCCTCTTCATGGCTAATACATTCTTCTAACGATTCTTTACTAGCTTCAAGAATTCTTTTTACTAAGCCTGGTTTAGAGTACAAATATAAAGTTTCTTGTAATCCTTCGTAGTATTGTTCTGATATGATGACCGCATTATTACGTTTTCCCTTTATATAAATAGACTCATGAGTTTTATTTGTTTCATCAATAAGAGTACATAATTTAGCTCGTGCTTGTGAACTTGTGTAAATAGCCACAACCACAATATTATCCCTAGAAAAGTTTTGCTCTTAAGTGTACCATATTATGTACGTAATAGCAATAACTATCAGTTTCACATAGAAAAAACTAATTTTATAACTCATGATATAGAATTGGCAGCATAAGGATTTACCTAACTTTGAATATGATCAGAAGCATACTTGATGTCATGCCCGCAAAAGCGGGAATCCATTCACTCAAAAGTCTAGACATACTAAATTGTAAAGATTAAAAGCTCGATTTATCGTGCTTTATGCTGGATTTGCGCTTTTGCGGGAATGACATAGAGCCATAATTCCCCCGTCCTAAAATAAATATTATCAGACTCACCATCGTTCCTATAAAAACCCCTTTAAGGTTGAAATACTGCAACGATAAAGAATAATATTCCCATATTAAGAAAGTAGCTGCTCCACCAAGTGATGATAAGAGCATTATAGTTTTAGATGTTCTGATACCGAAAAGCGTTGTTATTAACGGTACTAATATTACCGGTCCCCAGAAACCGGTAAAAAACACTACTAAATCAATTACATTACTAAATTTTAAAGCTACAATTATCGCAAAACTTCCTATTATAACATTAATAATTCGGGCAATTAATAATAATTTTTGCTGATTTTTTACTTTAAGTATAGGGTTAATTATGTCCTTAACGAGAGCTATAGCAGTAATGTTTAAATCAGAATCGGCAGTAGACATAACGGCAGCTAAGAGTCCGCTCATTACTACCCCTTGAATTAAAGGTGGAATAATTTGGTTGATTAAATAAGGTAATACTAAATTTGACGGTTGGTTTGGATAAAGCTTATAAGCAATGAAACCGTTTAAAGTAATGCAAATCAAGAAGAAAAAATATATAGCGGATTTTGCATATATTGCTTTAGTTGTTTGTGTAGGATTTTTATTAATTAAAGCTCTTTGGATAAATGTAGGATATAGATTCATGACGCTAAAGCTTAAAGCTGCTGCAATCGTATAAGAAAGTAGGTTGCTCTGATCAAAATTTGCATTTTCCGTAGGTAGGTTATTAATAAAATCTATAAAACCGATTTTATTTGAACTTATAAAAGTTATAGTCGGTATAGCGATTATCATCGCCAAAAATTGTAGTAAATTAGTAAAAACAATAGACTGTAAGCCGCCAATTGTAGTATATATAAGTACTATACTATAACTTAAAATTACTCCATTTACATAATTTATTTCTAAGATATATTGAAAAATATAGCCGCTGACGCTTATTTGAGCAGCCAAAAACCCTACTGAAACGATAACCGAACTAACCCCTCCGATAAAACGACCGATATTACCGTAATATGTACTCAGGATATCACCGATACTTTCAGCTCCGTAATGTTTGGCAATTAAAGGCACTATATAGATTGCAATTAATATATCTATAGGTATTGTAAGCATCAAAGCATAAGCATAATATTCGTGTCCTAAAAAAACCTTTTCCATAATGCCGAAAGTGGTAGCACCTCCGACAGAGCTTGCAAATATTGTAGCTATTAATAACAGCTTACTATTTTTCGCTTTACTGTCAACATTTGCATAGTTCTTAAAACTACTATGTTTAGCTCGGTAATATATACCAATAAGTAGAATAGATATTAGGTATATGAATACGGTAATATTATCAATAGGTAAATTAAACATAAATTAGATTTTAAAGCTCAAACTTAGCATTTGTTCACAATAATATATATATTTAGTTAAGAATGCTAGATTTATAATGATGTGTCATAATCTGTTCCAAGAAGTTCAGTATCCGGTGTCCAAATATCTTGGTTGGATCATATTTATATATTTTACCATGGGGTTTAAAATGTTTTGAGTAGTTTTGTTCTTTAGGGGATAGTTAGCGTTTGATTAAGTTGCAGTTTTTATATTTTTAAAAATACCTATTTTAAGTTGCAGCATAATTAACCTTTATTTATGTAAAAAGTAAGATAATTATTAATATTAATCAATAATTATTTCAAATAAAACATAATAAAAAAGAATCTTTCTTGAGATTGCTTTGTCAAAATTTTCAATTTTTGCTTAGCTCAGACGGAAAAACCAACCCACGCAACAATGTCGGTTCGCAATGACAATAAAGACACAAGTTAATAATTTAACTTCTATTTGTTAAAAACGCTTGACTCCTTGATATTCCTATAATATCCTATAAATTACCATAAAATCCCAAATTAACCCAAATTATACCAATGAATGTATTTTTATCTAAGTATGTAAATGGTGTTGATAAAAAGAGTAGGGTATCAGTGCCGGCGAATTACCGTGCGGTACTAGGGAAAGAACTATTTAACGGCGTGATTGCTTATCCGTCGATTAGGAATAATTGTATAGAGGCGTGTGGTATTTCGCATATCGAGAAATTAAAGCAAATGATCGAGACGCTTGATCCTTATTCCGAGGAGCGTGATGCCTTTGAGACTATGATATTTGGGGAAGCCGTCCAGCTTTCGTTTGATGGGGAGGGAAGAGTAATATTGCCGCAATCGTTAATGAAGCATGCAGGGATCGAAGAGCAAGCATGTTTTGTAGGTAAAGGGGTGATTTTTGAGATTTGGCAGCCGCAGAATTTTGAGAAATATTTAAATTCTGCTCAAAAAATTGCTCATGAACAGCGGTTAACTCTACGGAATGCAAATTGATGTTACAGCCCCATATACCTGTAATGCTAAGCGAAGTATTGAAGGTTTTAGATCCAAAAGGCGGTGAGTCTTATTTGGATTGTACGTTTGGAGCAGGAGGATATAGCAAAGCAATATTAGAAAGCTGTGACTGTTATGTCGTAGCTTTGGATCGTGATCCAAACGTGATTAAAAAAGCTGAAGAAATTAAGCAAAATTACGTTGAGAGATTCAATTTTATAGAAACGAATTTTGCGGATAGTTTTGCAAAGCTTAAGGAAAAAAAATTTGATGGGATAGTGCTGGATTTAGGTGTCTCATCAATGCAGTTAGATATAGCATATAGAGGATTTTCGTTTTTGCATGACGGACCACTAGATATGCGTATGAGCGGGCAAGGGTTTAGTGCCGAGGAATTTGTAAATACGGCAGAGGAAAAAGAAATTGCCGATATAATTTATAAATATGGTGATGAGAGCTTTTCACGAAGAATAGCTAAGAGAATCGTGGAATATAGAAAAACGGCAAGAATTGATAGTACGGGCAAGCTCGCTGAGATTGTAAGGAGCAGTATAGGATTTAGAAAAGGCAAAATTGATCCTGCAACTAAAACCTTTCAAGCTATTAGGATTTATATAAACGATGAACTTGGGGAGTTAGAGCGGTTTTTAGTGAATGTCAAAAATATATTAAAGAAAGATGGACGTTTAGTTTTGGTGTCTTTTCACTCTTTAGAAGACAGGATAGTGAAGAATTTCTTTAAAGAAAATTCGGAAAAGCTGGTAGCAAGGTCAAAATATGCTAAAGACGATATAATAATTGATCCAAATAAATGGCTTAAGATTATTACTAACAAAGCTCTAGCACCCTTAGATAAAGAGATAAGGATTAATGTTAGAGCGAGATCGGCAAAGCTTAGAGCCGCAAAAAAGATACTATAGCCTATGTCATTGTTGTATGGCTTGATTTATGTCATTCCAGCGTCGGCGGGCATCCAGTACTTTGTCATACCGCGACTTGATCGCGGTATCTAATTTATTATTTTTAGATCCCGTGGTCAAGCCACGGGATGACACCCTAAAGCTTTGGATTCCCGCCGACGCGGGAATGACAGCGAGTAGGTTTTTTGAGCCACTCAGGCAATGCTGCTTTTACCTAGGTATGATATCGCATGCTTTTAAAAAATTGTCTAAGTATTATAGGAAATACAAGAGTAATTTAGTTATGACTATAAGAAAGTTGCACTATTTAACATTATTAATAACAATTATAGTAATATGTAGTTTGTTTAGCATAAAGGAGAGAGTCTCAACTCTTGATTATCAATTAAGTAGCGTTGTAAAACAGATAAATAGTGAGAATAATAATATTCATATTTTGAAAGCAGAGCAAGCTTATCTACTTTTGCCGGCTAGATTGGCAAAACTTGCAGCAGCTTATTTAAAATTAGAAACAGTGAAATCTTATCAAATGATAAAAGATCCGTTAGGATCAAATATCGATCAAAATATTAAATTTAATCATAATATTAGTATTTCAAAGAGTAGTACATGGCGTTACAAAAGAATTAAGAATAATAAGTATATACAGACTGTTTCGAGTAGAGTGAAGGATGCTCAATGAGCTTCAAAAATTGGCTGCGTCGTCTTATAAGTTCTGCGGTGCTCACGTATTAGTCTCCACTCCTCGTCTTATGGACTCCTTGCTCTTTTTGAAGTTGATCTTCGTATCTTAGTAGGATTGTTGCATGGCTTTTATAAACGTCATTATAAATAATATATGAAACAAATTTTAGAAAAATGGAAATCTGCAATTAAAAGTCTAATAATTTGGAATGTTTGTAGTAAAAATACAAAAATCCGATTATTAATGGTTATTTGTGGCTTTTCTTTTCTTTTTTGTACTTTATCTTACAGATTGATAATCGTTGCTACGAATGTTTACGATAAAAATATTAATTCCTTTAAAAAAAATCATCAATTTAGAAAAGAAATAGTTGATCGAAACGGTAATTTATTAGCAGTTAACCTACCTTCTGCCTCATTATTCGCTAATCCACAAATAGTTCTCGATCCTGAAACTTCCGTAAAAAAACTAGCAGAAATTCTACCTGATATTAATAAAGCTAAATTACTTGCGGAACTTAAATCAAATAAAAGCTTTATATGGGTAAAAAGGGATTTATTACCTAGTCAGCAGGAAAAAATAACTAGCCTTGGGTTACTTGGTTTTGAATTTGAAGAAGAGCAGAAACGCATTTATACTTTTTCTAATTTATTGTCGCATGTTGTCGGTTATGTAGGTAGAGATTCAGTAGGGCTTAGTGGCTTAGAACTCGCTTATGATAAATATTTAACTAATTCTGATTATGAATTAAACGACCCAAAGAATAGGAAAGAACCGCTTCAATTATCTATTGATATCAGATTACAAAGTATTTTAAGTGAAGAGATTGATAAAACTTTAAAGCAATTTAAGGCCATAGGAGCAGTAGGCATTATTGCCGATCCAAATAATGGCGAGATTTTAGCATTAGTAAATAAGCCTGATTTCGATCCGCATCATCCGAGTTTAGCAAAACCGGAAGAGTTGTTTAATATAGCAAGTCTCGGCATTTACGAAATGGGTTCGGTGTTTAAGGCATTAACTATGGCAGTTGGTTTTGATACTGGTGCAATAAATATGAATGATGCTTATGATATAAGTTATATGAAAGTGGGAGGATTCCAGCTTAAGGATTATACGCCAAGGCAAGGGTGGTATAGTGTGCCTGAGATTTTTCTATATTCTTCAAATATTGGCACAAGTCAAATTATGCTTGAAATCGGTAAAAGCAATTTTAAAAAATACCTTAAGAAATTAGGTCTATTAGATCAGTTACAAATAGAATTACCTGAACGAGGTACTCCATTATTTCCTTCCGAGAAAAGATGGAATGAGTTAACTAGTGTTACTATGTCGTACGGCTACGGCATTTCAATTAGTCCTTTGCATTTTGTTAGAGCAATGTTACCGGTCATTAACGGCGGTACTTTATATGATATTACTTTATTAAAAAGAAAGGATGAAAAAGTAATAGGTACAAAAGTTTTTAGTGAAAATACCTCTACCCAAATGAAGAAATTATTTAGGTCGGTAGTAAAAGAAGGTAACGGTAAAAGAGCAGAGGTCAAAGGCTATCTTATCGGCGGTAAGACCGGTACGGCAGAAAAACTTTCACAAGGTGCAGGGGGAAAAAAGAAATATCTAAAAAATAGTAGAGCTTCATCATTTTTAGGTATGCTGCCCGCATCTAACCCGCAATATATTATTTTTATTAGATTTGATGAGCCGAAACCGACTAAAGAAAGCTTTGGCTTTGCAACGGCAAGCTGGACGGCTGCCCCTACTGCCGGTAGAGTGTTTGAGCGTATGATATCTTTATATGGTTTAGAGCCGATAGAACAAAGTGAGGAAGAGAGTTGAAAATATTACCTAATAACTATAGATATCATCATTGCGGGCGACTGACTCTATAGGAGTTGTTGTATGGTTCGGTTTATGTCATTTCCGCTTACGCGGGAATGACATACTGAACGTTCTTACAACACGAGTGCAAGCCACTATATAACATTTAGTAAGGAGGTTTTGATGTCAAAAAATAAAAAAAACAAATAAACATACTAACACTACCCCTATCAGGCATCTTAAGTCTTTTAATTTCCCATTAAAAAGAAATAACATTATGACAAAACAACTGTTTTTCTTCTTAAATTCCGATGAACAAGAAGAATTAGAGCTTAGCGGTGATGATAAAAGACCTAACCCTAATTATAGTGAGTTATTGTAGAGTCTATATTCATTTTTTAAAATTGTACAAAATAGAAAATTAATTTATATTTTGTATACTAGTGTCATATCGTGGCTTGACCACGAGATCCAGTTCAAATGACCATATAAAATGTTGTTTATATGGATTCCGCGAATCAGGTCGCGGAATGATAACTAATTGTAGTATAACACAGTACAAAACACATAACAACAAACTATTCATGTTAAAAATAAAACAGGACATATATAAAAATAGCTTACAAGTAATATTAAAATTGCTGTTTGCTTTGCTATGTTTTTTTATAATATTATTGCCGTTAGTGAGTTATAAAATAAATAGCCAAAGCAGAATTTTTCCGGCAATGGAAATTATGTTTATTTATTATTTCATGTCTTTATATTCCTTAAATATTTTTAGCATATTTTTTCTCGGTCTATTGATCGATCAAGTAAGCGGTATGCCTATCGGTACAAATTCGTTAGTTTTTTTGTCGGCATATATAATATATAAACTCGCTTCAAAATTTTTTATAGCTAAAAACTATTTGATAAATTTTGTTGTTTTTTGTGTGTATTGTTTATTTATATTGAATTTTAAATATTTACTAATAACAATTAAGAAGCTAGAAGCAGACGAATATTTAATAATTGTCTTTCAATTTTTAACAACTATATTTTTTTATAATATAATTCGTCTTATACTTGACGCTCCTATGAATTATTTTAAAAAGCATGCTAAATAAAAAAATACTACATGGTGAGTTAATTTCACGAAGGGCCTTTATAATCGGGTTAAGTAAACTCGGATTTTTATCACTGCTTGGAATCAGAATGTTTTATTTGCAGCTTATTAAAAGTGCAGAATATAAGACTTTATCAGATAAGAATCGTATTAATTTTGTTGTACTTCCGCCGACCAGAGGAAGAATTTATGATTTAGACGGCAGTATCTTAGCTACTAATAAACCATGTTATCAGCTAGTAATAGATAGGAGCATTAATAATAATTATCGGGATGAATTAGAAATAATTAGTAATATTCTAAATTTATCTCCGGAAAAATATAATTATATTAAGCAAAAAATTAAAAAATCTAGTCGCCACACTCCTTTAATAATACTTGATCAGCTTGATTGGCAGCAAGTATCAATGATTGAAGAACAAAAGCATAAACTGGCTTCAATATTCATTGATATAGGATATTTAAGGTTTTATCCTTTTTCAAGCACTACTTCTCATTTAATCGGTTATCTAGGTCAAATAAATGAACAAGAGAAGCAAGAGTTAAATATACATAGCTTAAGCGATTTTAATATTGGTAAATCCGGTATCGAAAAATATTACGATAATAAATTACGAGGAAAATTCGGTTATAAAAAAGTTGAAATAAACGCTTACGGTAAGCAGGTAAGAGAAATAGCAGGAACCCCTACTAAATCTGGTGAAGATATGTATTTAAATATCGATGCTTCTCTTCAGCACAATATCCAGCAATATTTAAATCCTAAAGGTTCTTCGGCAATAGTTATGGATACTAGAACTGGAAACATACTAATTTGTGCTTCCACACCGGGTTTTGAATCAAATAATTTTAGTAAATTATCGGAAAATTATTGGCAAAGTTTAATGAGCGATCCTTATAAGCCTTTAATTAATAAGGTAATACAAAGCTCGTATCCCCCAGGTTCGGTTTTTAAAATAATTACCGTACTTGCAGCCCTTGAAGTAGGCATGAATCCTAATAAAACCGTTTTTTGCGACGGTAGCTCTGCTCTTGGTACTAATAGCTTTAGATGTTGGAATCATAGCGGGCATGGGACGGTAGATATGATGTCTGCTTTAAAGCATTCTTGTAATATTTATATGTATGAACTCGCAAGAATAGTAGGTCCGGATAAAATTCTTGAAGTTGCAAGAGAATTTGGTCTCGGCTCAAAGACCGGTATTGATTTAGCTCCTGAAAGTAGTGGATTTGTACCGTCAAAAGAGTGGAAAAAGCAAAAATTACAGCTTCCTTGGTCAATAGGTGATAGCTTTAATTTAGCAATCGGGCAAGGATTTTTAGGAGTAACGCCGATGCAGCTTGCAAGATTTATTACGGCTATTGCAAGTAACGGTAAACTATATACGCCTAGAATATTAAAAAATGATTCGGAATTTTATAATGTTAATATTAAGCCTAAAAATATCAAAATAATACAAGAAAGTTTATATAATACTGTGAATGTTGCGGGAGGTACGGCGTATTATAATAGAATTTTAGGTGAAAATAGGCAGCTTGCTGGTAAAACCGGTACTTCCCAAGTACAAGGCAAACTAAAAGCTAAAGACGATTTAAGCCGTGACTCTATTGCCTGGGAAAGGCGTAATCATGCTTTGTTCTTAGGATTCGCTCCTTATCACGATCCTCGTTATTCCGTTACTGTTTTTGTTGACCATGGAGGAGGCGGTAGTCAAGCCGCCGCCCCAATAGCTCGTAAAATCATGTCTGACGTGCTGGATAAGTATACTCGCTGAATTTGAAAAATTGGCTTAGTTGTACTTGACTATAGTATGTACGCTGCGGTTAAAAGCTTCAAAACCGATTCCTCTGTTCCAAATTGAGCTTCATATACCTACCATACGCGTCAAGTTAAGGGATGTTTATAAGTTTAAGAGAAGATAAAGTAGATTTTTTTGTTTTCCTATATTTATCTTTTAAGCAAAAACTTACCCAAGCTATTCGTAAATTTTTAAAGAA